>DYRE01000599.1 GCA_020718965.1 Desulfomonile tiedjei | reverse complement strand
TGTCAAGTCTTGTCAGAAACTGTGCCGGTGACTCCCCAACTTCTGGTTTCGCTGACTGGAAATGGGTCTTGAATCCTTCCGTAGTTAGCTGAAATCGTTTTAGAAGTGCCTGTTTGAGAGACTCGTATATATTTGCTTCCTCCGGTGGTAACCGGGAGTAAACCTCCAGTGCACGACCTTTCAGCAATGCTGACAGACTGATTCCCAACGTGTCCTCCTTCCACCCCTGTGCATTTGCAAATCGTTCAAACCGTTGTAAGTAAGCGTCCATGTCGTCACGATCCTCGTCAAAGAATGGCATCTTAGGTAGTCGGACTTTAGATAAGGCCACTTGCCCCACCTCCGGATGCTCTTCCCCTTGTTTATTCCCAAGCTCCAGTTGCATCCTTTTAAGTTCCAGTTCAAACTTAAGCTTTTCCTGCTCTTGCTCACGAGTTTTCTCTCTCTCCTCCCGTTCACATTCTGCTAACTTCTCCTTCATCCTCATCTCCATTTCCCACTTTTCTCGCTCCGCATCTATCTGCTGTTGCTTCTGTTTCATCTCCAATTCCATCCTATCCAATTCTAGCTTCACCCGCTCAAGTTTTTTTCGCTCTATTACTTCCTCACTTTCTCTCTGTAGTTTTGCTTTCTCAATCTCCTGTTCTCGCTCCCTTTCTCGCTCTAACTTGGCCTCCTCTCTTTCGCGTGCCCGTATTTCCCTTTCCTCGGCTTGCTGTTCCTTTATAAATGCCCTGAGCTCCTCCCCCGTCAAGCCCATGCTCTCACCCAAGTCCTTGAGCGCTTGTACTGACGTCATCGTATTAACTTCCGGCAGATACCTGCGCACCACGTGTACTGCCGCAATACAACAAAATATTGCGAAAACCTGTGCACTAATACCACTGTATTGAATTAGATTACATGCAACCACAGCAAATTGTTACGCTCAAACAAAAACTGCGACACTGTGTAAAAAGGTCTCGTCAGGGTCGCCAGAAATGTCACAATTTAGGTTTGAATGCAACAACAACACTGGCTT
>DYRE01000598.1 GCA_020718965.1 Desulfomonile tiedjei | reverse complement strand
TGCGGCGATTGCCGGAAATGCGGTTACTGCCGCAAACAGGGCTAATGTCAAAACTGTCAGTAATGCTTTCATAATTTCTCCTTTTCATTTTATTTTTACCGGTAGGGGCAACCCCCTGTGGTTGCCCTTCCTTGTTTCCTTCTCAGCGGAATATCAGCCACAGACACACACAGACAGAGAAAGCAAACTTTTGTCTGTGTACGTCTGTGTGGGTCTGTGGCAAAGATATACACAATCCTTACAGATTACCAAACCGCTTTGGTGAAGTTTTCACGAATCACTCTGTCTCTTGTCACCAAGCAGGCGTTTTCCGTCAGCATAACCTGAGCAGTGATTAAACGATCAAAAGGATCACGAGTCCAGTTAATACGTTTGGCTTCCCTGACAACAAGAGAGAATGGGGCATCGCTTACCTGTAAACCGATATCCTCAGCCAAAGTTGCCAAAATCTCCTCCGATTCTCTTGATATTCGTCCTATCTCATAAAGATACTGAAGTTCCAAGTCCACCATCGGCGATACCAGCAGACATTCCGATGATTCGACAGCCTCCGCAGCGGGTTCGGAAAGTCTTTCAACATCACCTTCATAGAGCCAGCAGACGATATGAGTGTCCAAATAAATTACAGATTGTCCGCCTCGCTCCATTCTCCCACCTTTACATTCACCAAATCGTCCGGATCACCGTTGATAAGCCTGCGGTGTTTCAATTTTGCCAGCTTTGAAATTTTGCTGTTTTCCCTGACAGATTCGACAACGGGTTTCATTACAAAACCGTCCTCATATCTGAGAAAGCGGATTTCTTTTCCCTTCAGTTCTCTGAAGACTTCAGGCGGAAGGGTTATCCGCTCAGATTCAATTTTAATATATTGCATAAAATTCCTTTCATTACCTCAGAGCTTCACAGATTACACGGATTCATCTGCAAGAATTAGGTGTAAGCAGGGATTCGGGCAAAACTGCAAGCCAGTTTTAAAAGGTGGGCATGTTTCATGCCCACCCTACGTGACTAATGTCAAAACT
>DYRE01000201.1 GCA_020718965.1 Desulfomonile tiedjei | reverse complement strand
CTCCACTAAATAAATCGCCTTTTGAACCGGAAGGCCGTCCGTGAGGACTTCTCTGCTTTCCGACACTATTTTTCTGGAGACCGCTTCAACCAGGAAAAGATTTCGAGCCGTATCAAATACTGGCGCAATGCGATTATCCATGAAAGAAAAGGCTGCTTTCATAACTTAAAATCCTGTGTAAAATCTCTTGGTATAGACTGAAGCACATAGCGTGCCAACACATCAGAATCAATGTTGCCAGAACTAACCACTTGAATTAAGATGAGTTATTCTTTGAGGATTTTTAAGGGCAGAGCGGCATAGTAGCTTAAATGAGACCGTCTCAACAGGGGTAGGTAGTATTTGTGCTACTATGTGTTGGGGTTACTGTGGCGTCCGTCTCTCTTTGGAAGATTAATACCCAGTTTCTTGATCCTTCGGAAAAGTGTAGTCTTGTGAACGCCAAGGTCTTTAGCCGCAGCCACCCTATTAAAACCGTTTCGTTCCAAAGCGAACTGTATGGCTTTTGCGTCCAGGAGATCATGAGCTGATTTAATGTCCGAAGAAGGCGGAATTGAGGAAACGTGAGCGGTAAGTTCATAGGGAAGAACCCCTATCCCTATTAAACCGTCCTGACACATAATAAATGAACGTTCAATGACATTTTCGAGTTCGCGGATGTTTCCCGGCCACTCATAGGCCATCAGCAGGGAGAGAGCCTCACCCGTGATACCTTGAATAGATTTTTCCTGCACCCGGTTGAAACGTTCAATGAACTGTGTCACCAGGAGTGGTATGTCCTCCCTGCGTTTTCGCAGCGGAGGTAATTCTACCCGCAATACATTTACACGATAATATAGGTCTTCCCTGAACAACCCCTTACGCATCTCCTCGGACAGATCCTTATTGGTCGCTACGACGACTCGAGCGTCCGCCACCTCAGAGCGTGTTGCTCCGAGAGGTTCATAAGTCCTCTCCTGAAGCACTCGAAGCAGTTTCACCTGAAGAACGGTACTCAGCTCTCCTATCTCGTCGAGAAAGATGGTCCCGTGACTGGCAAGAGCGAAACGTCCCGGCTTATCTTTGACCGCTCCCGTGAAAGCCCCGGCTTTGTAACCGAAGAGTTCCGATTCCAATAGCGCATCAGGCAAAGCTCCACAGTTAACTGCAATCATAGGCCCTTTCCGCCTGGGGCTCAAGTTGTGGATCATGCGGGCCACTAATTCCTTGCCCGTGCCAGTCTCCCCCAGGATAAGGACTGTGCTCGGACTTGCGGCAATTGCCGGTAACGCTTCCAGAACCCTTTGCATCACTGGGCTTCTGCTTGTCATGTCTCCAATCCGGGATTTTCCTTTCAATTCCTGTCGCAAGGCATCAACCTCGCTTAGGTCACGAAATGTCTCCACCCCTCCTGTCAGTTTACCATTGTCATCCCGCAACACCGCTGTTGAAACGCTTATGGGGACACGGGATCCGTCGGCTTTAATAATGTAACACGATTTGCCTATGATCGGCTTACCGGTGTCCAGTGTCTGGCGCAAGGCGCAATCTGATCCACACATGCTGGAACGAAGCACGTCCGAACACATACTGTTGATGGCTTCTTCTTTAGGAACACCGGTAATTTCTTCAGCAGCGCGGTTGAATGTTGTGATCCGCCAATCCAGACCAACGGTGAAAACTCCATCGGATATACTTTCCAGTATGGTTTCCGTAGGTGATAAAGAACGCGGATTTTTGATTTTCTTAAGGCTTTTCATCGCTCGACTTCGCAGTGAAATGGGTGAAGTTCAATCCCTTGAAACATAGTTGATTATGAAAGGTGGGAGACGCAACATTGGGACTATAGGGAGAATTGGCTCCCCGAGTAGGACTCGAACCTACAACCTAATGGTTAACAGCCATTCGCTCTGCCGATTGAGCTATCGGGGAATTGGGAATTGTCACGTTTTGACGCAACAACTGTATAATCAATATATTTTTAGAGAATGCGAAGCTTTTGTCAATCCCAAAATTCCCAGTTGGATAAAATATAGTTTAACTATTCAGTTATATTGATATTTTAACTGCATAATTTATTCGTCCAGCTTTATGAAGCCCATTTCCTGATTTTTGGAATTTCTTCTATATTCCAGCTCTCTGAGGTCCTGATTTTGACAAACCGCTCAAACAAAGAGTCAATCAATCCCATACCCTCTTCTATCAAACCCATTTTTTCCAGGAAAGCGGCTTCCGTGTCTTCTTCTCCCCCCTCTTCTATCGGCGCCGTCCTTGGGGTCCTCAAAGATCCAAAAGAAAACCAGCTTCCTTTTATTATCATTGAAAATTCATTATCGGAATTCTTGATAGAAATCCTTGCCTCTTCAATCTTTTTGCCTTCCCGTATGGCCGCCAACCCTTCCCGCAGTTCAGAAAATTCACCTTTTATCGTTACTATTTGAGGCGTATCTACGTCGGTCAGGTCAAGCGTCATGCGATCATGGAATACTACTTCAATTACTTTACCACCGTCTATTTCGATACTTCCACCGGTTTGTTCCGATTTGAACCAAAGCCATGTTAAAAATTCCCTTCCCAGGAAGGCCTTTTCTCTTAGAATGTCCAGAAAATCCATATCTGACTCCAACAATGTTCGTTAATCCATCATTCCCAGCCGGTCCGTCGCTTTAGGGGGCCATCACGCATGAGGTCAACTGTTCTAGACTGAGACGATCTCCCTCGGTAGAGACCAGTTCCATGGACCGAATATATGGAATCAAAGGGATTAGAGTCAGCCCAAAGCTCTTCTTGAAATGATCTTCCACCCTCTCTCTTGCTCTCGGGCTCAAAGCCGACAGGTAGGCTACAGACGCGGAGGTATCCCAGACAAAGTCAAAAACCTGGATCGAGGGAAATACTTGTTTTTTCAAAGACTCTTTAAGCGCTTCTTTCATTTCGCGCATTTGATTAGTCGAAATCCTCTTTTGGCCCGTTCTTTCCTGCAATTTTCGCCTTTCTTTCTTGACTTCAGTCTCTAAAATTCTCGGGGGAATACGAACCGTATCAATTCTGAAAGACAAGGCTACGTAATTGGACCTTACATAGGACGCTCCCTGAAATTCGTAATTGTCAAAATCATCGATACTTGTCCAACCGAATCCGATCAACTCTCCCGGTTGATCAGTTCGATTAAATGAACCGCGTTTTACACCTTCATGGATTGAATCCCAAAACGATCCTTCTATGTTTCCTTTTACCCGATATCGCATCACTGAAACAGACCTAGAGGCAAATCCCATTCTTACCCTCCAAATTTATGAGCCTCACACGTACTTCAACACTGGTGGTCAACATAGATCAAACACTGTTAACTGACAACACAGACAATGGCAATCACATTAAACTATTGGCTTGGGGAGAAGTCCCAGGAACTCTACTACGCTGTCTACAACCTTTTGTTCGCCGCCGGAGTGGAAGTGATCAGCGCCTGGCAAAACGACAATCCGTTTTGGCGCTGGTATGTTCTCGGCGAGGTCCAGAAATTTCTTTTTGGAACATACAAAATCCCTGTCACCTGCGATAAGTAACTTAGGTCGGGCCTCATAGCTCAGAAAACTAAAATCGTAGATGTCCACAGGAGGGGAAACGCATATGAGTCGCAGAGGCCTTTTTTCTGTTGACGCCGCTTTCATACCTACCCAACAGCCAAAAGAATAGCCGGCAAGGATTATGTTTGACGAATCAACTCCCTTGTAGCGGTCTATGAAACTCAGAGCCGCCATGACATCGTCTATTTCCGCTATACCTTCCCCATGCTCTCCCCCACTGCCTCCAACTCCCCTGAAGTTGAATCTCAATGTCGCTATACCAACCTTTACAAGACCAGAGGCGAGTTTTGAGGTGACGTTGTTGAACATATTCCCGCCATACAACGGGTGAGGATGTAGCGCCAAAGCAACTTGAGGGGGTTCGCTCAGAATTTCCGGGAACTCGAAAATACCTTCGAGCTTTATTTGTCCACAGGAGATTTCTATTTTCTTAATCTCAGGCAAATGATCCTCCAGACTCAATCCTGAATAGTTGGACAAACTGAATGTAAACGGCGCTATTGGTCTTTCACAGGAATTCGCACAGTAAATGTGGCCCCTTGCCCTGGTACCGAACTCACAATTATTTCTCCATGGTGATTGCGCACAATGCCGTAACTTACGGATAACCCCAGCCCCACGCCTGATCCTTCTGATGAACTCTTTGTGGAAAAGAATGGATCAAATATCTTTTCCATTATGTCTTCAGATATGCCCGAGCCCGTATCAGAAAAATCTACTTCCACATAATTGTTTATCTTTCTCGTCCTTACCGTTAGAGTGCCCTTCCCCTTCATTGAGTCAATGCCGTTTAGAGCAAGATTCATAAAAACCTGGCGCATGAGATTTTCATCAACCAAGACCGGGGGCAGTGCGGACTCCAGATCAGTCGTCAAAAGAATTCCCAGGAAACGTTCCTGACGAACAATGATTTCCAGTGTTTTTTCTATAACTTCATTGATTGAACAGGGCTTTTTCTGAACAGGAGTTTCTGTCGCAAAATCAAGGACTCCGTGAACAATTTTTCTGATTCTTTGCGTTTCAGAGA
>DYRE01000597.1 GCA_020718965.1 Desulfomonile tiedjei | reverse complement strand
TCAGCTTCAACATGGTCACTCTGAATTTCGAGAATTCCGACAGTGCAGTCATCTGAGAACATATTGTGCGAAGCGGATCCGGGGTTGAACATCATAACCCCGTCAACTTCGCCCCAAAACGGAACATGTGAGTGACCATAAATAATGATGTCAGGAGATTGCCTGTCGAACCTCAAAAGTATCCTCTCTCTCAGCCCGTTTTTGGAACCCCAGCCGTGGACAATACCAACTTTCTTGTTCTCAACCTCAAGGATTCTCGTTTGAGGTGTTACGCCAGCCACTTGAAAATCATCCATATTACCACAAACAGCAAGCGCTTTTCTTTCTTCTAGTTTTTGAAGAACTGACAGAGCGACTATATCCCCCGCGTGTAATATGAGATTTGTATCTTGAAAAATATCGTCCAGAATATGATCTAGGAGTTCATCTGGAGCTTTCATGTGAGTATCTGACAGAACCCCTATTTTCATGACCGACCTTTGGGAAAGCTATTCCGAGCAATTTGTTTTCAGTGAAACCAGTGAAAAGGCCCCAGCCACTACAACTTTGGCCCCGGCCACTATTATCAGACCCCCCACATCAGAGTAGGCTTCCGCCCTGTTCAGTGTTGACTTGAGAGATTCACCTGAAACCAGCCTCATCCCCACATCCTTTGAAAACGAGGACGCCCAGCAGGCGGATCTAGAAAGTACTGTCACACTCTGTATTCCTTTTCCAGGGAAATAGGTTGATAGTCCGAAGAAATTCTTGAGATGGTCGAGTTTAATCACAAGTCGCCCATCTAAAGGTGATCCTGCGGAATTGAGAACCACTTCAACCGTCTTGGAGACTCGAATAAACGAATCAGCGCCACTTGAAACAATTATATCATCCGAAGAGGAGGCGAGATCACGGCCAACAAAATCCGCCATGGCCCCACTCATACAGCTCATGGGAGCTACGCCGGTATTACGGCTAGACAGATCACAATAGCGAACAATGTCCGGAGCCGTTGTGTAAATCTGGATGGGACTTTCTGATTCTC
>DYRE01000596.1 GCA_020718965.1 Desulfomonile tiedjei | reverse complement strand
GAAACAATTACAGGCTTAGGCTCGGGCCAAAACAAAATACTCTGCCTTCTTGCTGGAAAAGCCGAAGTTGTAGTTGGATATAGCGCAGCGCAAGAGGTCATACTTGAACTTCTCACCCCTGGAGATGTTTTTGGTGATTTACAATTTCTGACAGGTCGACCGTGGCCTTCGGACGCGAAACTTGTTGCTCTCGATCAATCCAGAGCGCTTGAAATTTCCATCGAAGTCTTTCAGAGAGTACTCCGGGAAAATCCCGAGTTCACGGTTTCCTTGCTGAAGTCTCTCGGGAAAAAGATGGTGAGTGTAAACCGAAGCGATTTTGCCTCTCCTCCCAGGGGCGACGGCGTCGATTCTACTGCAGTATGCAATTATCCCGCTCATCCTGGATTGCCGGAGGATGTGCAAACAGTTTTCAGAAAGCTTGCATTGTCGAACGATTCAGTTCTAATCGTTGGCGAAAATGGCGTGGGCAAAGAAATATTAGCCTATGCGATTTTTGACGCAGCAGTGACTCATCGGGATGTTCTGGTTCCTTTGGATGTGATTAGAATAAAATCCAGAGCATGGGAGCTTAGGGAAGGGAAGGGGACAGGCCCTTCCAGTCAAGCCTCCACAATAGATCAGCTTCGTTTTCTTTTTGGGTATCAACCGGAAACTGAAATTAGTTCAAACAGTAAAGATAAGGGATTTATTGAGTTGGCGCAGAACGGAACTCTGTTTGTCAGGGGGGGCCATAGACTTACTCCGGTAACCCAGCAAAAACTTTTGGACACTCTAAATACAGGTTATTATTGCCCGATTGGTGGAAACAGGTTGATCAGCGCCAATTTTAGACTGATATGTACCACGACTCTTCCTCCAAACCGTTACGACCCAGATCACCACCCGCTTCTTTATGAGCTACGCGATAGGGCACTTATCATATCCCCCTTGAGCGAGAGACGTGCGTTCATACCGGCGCTTGCCCATCATTATCTGGAACATTACTCGAAAGAAATGAAACGGCGCCCCCCAAGCTTGAGGATTT
>DYRE01000200.1 GCA_020718965.1 Desulfomonile tiedjei | reverse complement strand
CGACCGAAAATCATGAGCTATCAAACATAAAGACCATCACTGATGACAATTTTGAACTTGAAGTTGTACAGGCATCCAAAGAAAAACCGATATTGATAGATTTTTACGCTGACTGGTGTTTTCCATGCCGAATGCTGGATCCTATTCTTGAGGAACTAGCCAAAGATATGGGAGGAAAAGCCGTTATTGGAAGAGTAAATACAGATAAGAATCTCATCGCAAGAAGGTTTGGGATTACGAAAATCCCCGCGATGTTCATCATTCGAAATGGTGAAGTCAAGGGCTCTTTCTTCGGCGTAGTGCCTAAAGAAACGATAGCCAAAACCTTAATGGAGCATGTGTCCTGAACTGGAATATACGGAAATGACAAAGCTGTCGAACATAGCGATCCTTATTCGTGGCGCGGGGGAAATGGCGTCGGGGGTAGCGTGCCGGTTATACAGGTCAAATTTTCGGCGAATCATTATGACTGAAATTCCCGAACCCCTAGCTGTTAGGCGAGCTGTAAGTTTTTGCGAAGCCGTCCGCAGCGATTCTCAACTCGTTGAAGGGATTTGCGCGCTCAGAATTGATAGAATCTCAGACGCTTCAAATGTATGGAAACAGGGCGCTATTGCAGTTATTCCAGACCCTGAGAACATTGCAAAGAATGAATTCAAACCAGATGTAATCGTCGACGCTGTAATGGCAAAAAAGAACACCGGCGCGGGTGTTAGCGACTCTACGTTTGTCATTGCCCTAGGTCCAGGCTTTATTGCAGGACTCGACGCTGATTGCGTCATTGAAACCAACAGGGGGCACAATTTGGGACGTCTTTTTTATTCCGGCTCGGCTTCTCAAGATACTGGCATTCCCGGGGAAATAGCTGGGCACACGCATGACCGTGTGCTCAGGGCGCCCTGCGATGGAATCTTTTACTCGGATTCCAAAATAGGGGATCTGGTTAGCGCCAGCCAGCAAATTGGCTCCGTGGCAGGCGAGAAAGTTGTAACAAAATTAAACGGCGCCCTCAGAGGGCTTATTCATCCTGGATTGACAGTCGCCAGGGGACTCAAGATAGGCGATGTAGACCCTAGGGGGGTTGTAGAATACTGCTTTTCCATATCTGAAAAATCACGAGCCATAGGCGGATCTGTCCTTGAGGCCATTCTGAGACGTTACAACTAACAACGTTGTTTTCATTGGCAATTGCAATCTCACAGTACCCGTCTCTAATGTTGATCACCATAAACATCCATCTATAAAGAGCCTTGCGCTAATCAGCGATATCACGGATTACCAACTAGTTATGGCGCTTTAATATTGAATTTTTTTGCATTCTAGGTTATCATACCAGCAACTAATTCAAATTGCAGAGTTGTATTTCAATTTAGCATTTCAAGAGGGTTCTAGAATTGCCAAAAGTAATTACGGCATTATCAATTGCGCTAATTTGTTTTGTTTCAGCTTCAGTGGTTTCCGGGGAACCGGGATCAATTTCAAGCCCGATAGTTATCGCCAAGAAACATTCTCCCAATGCGACCTCGAATCCTGCGCCATCGACTGCTCAAGATTCGAAAGCCCCCAAGGTGGCGACAACTCCCCCCGATGGCCCCAAGCTTGAAAAAGTTCCCGATGATACGGTTATCCTGCCTCAGAGGGGCGAGTTCAATCTTCTGGCCCGTGATCCCCTCGACATGCTGAAACTCGATAACATTAAACCACTCTACACTTCGCCTGCTCTTCAGGGAGAAGGGGTATGGGAATCTTCGGGGGCGCCACGCGACAGTCGAGGAAGACCACTCGTTTATAAAACCTTCTACCGTCCAAGTGTCGATTTTCCCAACGCTGTAGTCTACATGATGGTTGTGGACATGAGCATGACCTCAATAAGATATTACGTGGGGTCACAGGAACCCGCCGCTTCTAAAGGAAACTCGGAAGTTGAGCAGAACATGCGCTCCAAGATCCTGGCGGTAACCAACGCCATGTGGATGCAGAGGCATTCCAAATCCGCCGGGGCTATTTTCAGAGGCAAGGTTCTGTATCCAATGATCAATGGCATGGCTTCCCTAATTGTATACAAGGACGGTTCAATCGACATTCAGGAATGGACTCCGGATATTCCGGTAGACCTTGTTCAGGACGCCAGGCAACTACGACATTTGATCGTGAAAGACGGCATGGTAGTTCAGTCTGTGTTACGCAAGGGCAAACTGGAAGATTCCGAAATAGGGCTGGGGTTTCTGCTTGGCGGAGGCGGTAAAGACCTCGACGGTAAACACGCCTGGTTCGTAGCGCATCGTAGCGCATTTGGGATCAGGAAGGATGGCAATCTGGTGTTTGCCATCGGCCATCACATAGGCAGCAAGGACCTTGCCAAAGCTCTAGTCCTTGCCGGATGCGAACGTGGACTTCATGGGGACGCCAATCCGGATAACATTGTGGCAAACCTCTACATTAGAGATATTTTTGGTAACATGGTACGCAAAGTCAAGTTGTCTCCTGAACAGGCGAATTATACCCTGAACAGATACGACGACAGCTATACGAAAGATTTCTTTGCTTTTTTCCTGAAAGAGGGAGCGCTCTCGACAACGTCCACCTTGACCCGTCGTCCAAACTCGACCGTAAAGAGTAATCAATAAATGAGTACAAATCATCTTAAAATATTATTAACATTTTTGACGTGCATGGTTTTTCTTGTGGGACCGGCAAATTCCGCCAGGAAGTCCACTGGTCAAAATGCCGCAGGCGATGAAGTCAAAGCCGCTGAATTGTCACGCGTCGGTATCATAAAGGCCAATTCTGGAAGTTACGATCAGGCCATTAACTTTTTTGAAGCGTCAATTAAGGCTTCAGGAAAGAATCAGCAGGCTTATTTCAATCGTGGCAAGGTTTTTATGATTCTAGGCAGATATGACAAAGCTATCGGAGACTTCGACAGGGCTTTGAAGATAGGCCCTGAAACGGATTCCCTTTATGTAGTCAGAGGAATGGCCTTCAGGCTTACTGGTGATTTCGCGCGTGCAGTCAAGGATTTCACCAAAGCTGTAGATGTTGATACTAAAAACACTACTGCTCTAATTCATAGAGCGGCCCTTTATTTTGATATGGGCGAACATGATAGCGCCCTTCGCGATCTTGATAGAATTCTCCAACTTGACCCCAGGTCATTTAACGCTTTGGGCAACAGGGCCTATATCCTGGAACAGTTGGGAAGATACGATGACGCAGTTAAAGACCTGGGAGCCATAGTTGCCATATACCCCGACAACACCATGGCGCTGAAACACCTCGGACATATTTCAAGACAGAAGGGTGATTTCGACAAGTCTATTCGCTGGTATCGCATGGCGCTCAAAACCGAGGAGTCTCAGGCCGTTAAATCTCGCATTCAGGAAGAAATTCAGGAACTGGAAAGAAAGATGGGGACTTCACGCTAAACCAGCAGTATGTTTTTACGATCCAAAATAGTAAGACTCTGGGCCTAAGCGTTTTGAGCATACCGA
The DNA here is from genome assembly GCA_020718965.1 of Desulfomonile tiedjei. Lineage (GTDB taxonomy): Bacteria > Desulfobacterota > Desulfomonilia > Desulfomonilales > Desulfomonilaceae > CAJBEZ01. The sequence goes on along the minus strand of DYRE01000200.1, from coordinate 1,131 downwards.
TCATAAGGGTAATATGGGGTTTATAGAGATAGCCGGTCTTCGTATTGCTGATTTGTACTGAAAGAATTCTTTATTCAGAGTCTTCAGTGAGAAAAAGTTGACTTGTCAATCAATTTCTGTTCTATTTAGCTTGACTCAGTACCTTTTTCTTCTCTAATATTATTAACTCCATAGGTCTGGGGAAATTGATTCGTCCTCAATCATCCAATTAGACATCAGCCGTTTGTTGGCCCTATGGATTTTTGACTACTCGGGGACTGAGTGTCCCCTGAGATTTTTACATAATAACTATGTTGTCGGATCCGAGTTGATCTGAAAGGAGAGCAAGAAGTGAAATCTCTGGTATGTCTTAAACAGGTCCCTGATACAGAGACACAGATTAAAGTTAACGCCGATGGTTCGGGGATAGTGACGGACGGCATTAAATATGTCATCAACCCCTATGATGAGTTCAGTGTTGAAGAGGCTTTGAAACTCAAAGAAAAGTTCAAGGCCGGCGAGGTGGTCGTATTAAGCGTCGGTCCAGACAGATGCGTGGAGGCCATACGAACCGCGCTGGCCATGGGAGCTGATCGTGGAGTTCACGTATGTGATGAGGCCGTTAACAATGGTGATCCGTTTGTGATGGCTCAGACCCTGGCTGCAGCCGCAGGGGCCGCGGAGTATGACATCATATTCTGTGGTCACAGGGCAATAGATGATGATTTTGCCGAGACAGGCGCAATGCTTGCAGAATTGCTGAAAATTCCGCAAATTACCCTCGTGACCAAAATAGAGGTTTCCGCAGACAAGAAAACCATCACATGTGAGAGAGATATCGAGGGCGGCAAGGAAACGGTAGAGGCCTCCCTTCCCTGTGTAGTAACTTCACAGAAGGGACTTAACGAACCCAGATACGCATCTTTGCCCGGGATTATGAAAGCAAAGAAAAAACCGTTAGATGTCAAAACATTGGCGGACATAGGAATAAATCCGGCGGATTTGGGCGAACCAATGCTTACGATAAAAGAGATTAAAAAGCCCTCTCAAAGAAAAGCCGGAGTTATGATACAAGGAGACACCCCTGCAGAAAAAGCGGCAGCGCTTGTAAAGGCTTTACATGAAGATGCTAAAATAATATAAACGGAGACA
>DYRE01000595.1 GCA_020718965.1 Desulfomonile tiedjei | reverse complement strand
CAATATGAATTGCCATGATTCAGAAATTTTAACAAAAATTGTTCTCACCATTTTTCGTCTCAACGGATGCCTTATTCAGGCAGGTGACGAACTGGTTAAATCCCTCAAGCTCACAAGCGCCAAGTGGCAGGTCATGGGCGCCGTATCTCTGGCAGGTAAACCGCTCACAGCCCCGCAGATCGCTGTCGCCATGGGTATTACGCGACAAGGCGTTCAGAAGCAAGTCAATGCAATGTTAAAGGAAGGATTAATGATACTTCGGCCCAATTCCGGGCACAAAAGATCCTCGTTGATCGCTCTCTCGGAATTAGGCGCTCAGGTCTATGAAAAGGTTGACAGAATATGGGTGGACTGGGCGAATCAACTTGCAAAGGGTATTCCGGATAACGATCTTCTGGAAACCCTGCATACTCTGGAAGAAATCCGGCAAAGACTTGTCGATAATACAAGAGGTTGAGCAATATGAGGAAAATGGGCCCTGTTGGACAGAAATGGCTCATCAACGTATTCGGCACATTTTGGCTTGGGCAAAGGTTTAACGTGCTGCCACCCATTTCACAGGCAGAAGGGATAGCCGCTTTTTCTAACCCGAACTATCTTCACGCAAGAACCATGAATCTCTGGGGAGGGTCTTTCCAGAACCTTTCCGTGATTTTTGCCGTATACATTTCTGTTCTGAAGCCGTGGAAACCTTAGAAACAGACCAGTCAACGTTTAGCTGGGTCAATAATTTCAAGAAAGGATTACGTATGAATTTCTCGGAAATGGATGATAAAGTAGGCGTCTTCGCTCAAATGGAAGCTGACTGTGGTCCAGTCATACTTATAAACAAGTTCACAGTGGCCCCCTCGGAGGTAGAACAGCTACTCAATGCTTGGGCAGAGGATGCGGCGTTTATGAAACGACAGCCCGGCTTTATTTCCACTCAATTGCACCGGGGAATCGCTGGTAGTTGCGTATTCATGAACTATGCTATTTGGGAGACGGTCTCAGACTTCAAGCAGGCATTTAACCAGCCAGAGTTTCAGGCT
>DYRE01000594.1 GCA_020718965.1 Desulfomonile tiedjei | reverse complement strand
GCGGTGAAAATAGTGAATCCTGTTGATTTGGTTCAGGAGATTGAAAAATGATTACTGATGTAAGACCACTCATCGAAGTTAACCAGCAAGCAATCAACCTGCTCTATAAAGAGTTGGGTGTTGTTGACGCTGTCCGTTTTCTAAAACAATTTACGCAAGGTTATGGAAATTACACTCAAGAGCGGGAAGTTATCTTTGCGAATAAATCCCTTGACGACATTGTAGGTGAAATCGAAAAACGGAGAAAAACGACACAGTAAAAAAATCGTAGAGCGCAGGCAAAGCCTGGCTCTACGTTGAACCCGACGGCGACATCCTCCCCGCCCAGGGCGAACCCGATAAAGTGATGGGCAACCTGTTGAGAGATGAGTGGGATACTATTTGCTCGTAGGTCTGAAGCAAATAGACTTGTTCGCAGGAGCAGGTCTATTTTGATTTTTGAATTACAGGTATTAAAAGGAGATCCATTATGACTCACTTGATTTATAGCTGTCCAGAAAAGTTTTTTCCAGTAATCCAAATGAGATGTCACTGCGAGGAACGAAGCAGTCTCCCATTGTAGGCGGGGATTGCTTCGGGAAGAACGCCCTCGCAATGACATTTGCAAAAAAGGCGGAAAGAACTTACCTGGAGGACTATACTCGGCAATCTCGTCACTCGACGGCTACATTGAAGACAGGGACGGCAACTTTGATTGGGCAATGCCCGATGAGGAAGTGCATAGGTTTATCAATAACCTCGAACGGACGGTCGGCGCGTATCTCCTCGGACGTCGGATGTATGAGATCATGATGGTCTGGGAGACCGACCCGGACCTGGCTGCGGACTCCCCACTCACGCAAGACTTTGCGCAGGTCTGGCAGGCAGCCGACAAAATCGTGTACTCCAGGACACTGGCATCTGCATCCACTCGCAAGACGAAGATTGAGCGAAACTTCGATCCAGAAACAATTAAATAACTGAAAAGAACTGTCCAACGTAACTATTCAGCCCAACGTCGAAAAGAGTGCTTTACTCCGCCAATCTTCGCTA
>DYRE01000593.1 GCA_020718965.1 Desulfomonile tiedjei | reverse complement strand
CCGACGCGCAGGAACGTCGTCCATGAAGGAATAAATATCCGAGTTGAACTGCCCATAAATCAGCGTACCGATCTGGACGAAATGGCCCTTCCCTGATTTACAGATATAGCCGACAACATCAGATTTGCTGAAAAGAATTGGTTTGCAGCGATCGTCCAGTTTGTATCGGAACAACGGACCTTCGTAGCTCGTTTTGAAAGAATCACCGTTCTGAGCCGTTAGAAGCGGATGATTGGCGGTATTGACGACGTTTCTTTTTTGTCCGAAGCCGAGTTTGAAGGCCAGGGAATCGCCCAGGAAATTGATGACCATTCCGCCATTTCTGATCTGGGAACCGAGAATGTCCACGATGGTCGGATCGGTTTCACCATTGTCCTGGTGAAGAATGACTTTATCCAGGAGAAGATCCACGAATGGGTTGATTCCAAAGTGATGAAAGCGTGGATTGACGCCAGTCTGGAATATATATCCGAGAAGTCCGCCACTCCAATCGGCATTCATTCTTATGGAATCAAGGTATGGTGTTGTCGAGGGAACATTATAATTCGTATCCATCAATATACTGACGGGATCCGTTACTTCGACTGCATTTCCAAGAATCTCGCCATATGGGCCGACAAGTTTTTCCCCGATTTCCTTGACAAGATTGTAGTGATCTCTCGGCATGGCCTCACCGTTCAAAGGAGCGTCGAAATAAAGATTGGCGGCAACTTCAGGGTCCTCAGTCATAATCCCTTTTGCCCAGAAACCAACCACTATTTGACGGTCCACTTGAATTTGAAGTTCATTCCAAAATGAGTCAGGCAAATCTTTTTGATCGATATTAGCGTAACGTGGATCAGAGAGCAGCGCTTCGTACAGTGGCGTGATCTGCTTCTTGGCCCAATCAGATTGCCAGTTGTCTCCCTCGTTGAAATAATAGATGAACAAGGCCTTGAGGCCATGTCCGATACTGGAAAGATAAGTTTGTTTTCTGGCCTCATCCCTCACGTCAATTCCGCGCCACCCGCCACCCTGGATTTCAGGTCCCATGAGC
>DYRE01000199.1 GCA_020718965.1 Desulfomonile tiedjei | reverse complement strand
GAAGACTGGCCCGGGGTTTCCCATGTTGACGAATTTATGATTACCTGAATATTTTTTGGAATTATCCTCGGTATGTTACCGTAAAAACCTCCACCGGTGATGTGCGCTATCGATTTGATGGATATATGATTCATTAAAGAGAGTACAGGTTTGACATAAATACATGTAGGCTTCAAAATCTCTTCGCCTAGTGTAGATTGTAACTCGGGAAATTTCTGGTCCAATGCATATTTTTTCTTATCCAGGAGAACTTTTCGCACCAGGCTGAATCCATTGCTGTGAAGACCGGATGAACCAATACCTATAACAGTGTCTCCGTCTACGACTCGAGAGCCGTCAATCACAGCTTTCTGGTCCAGTATTCCTACACAAAAACCTGCCAAGTCGTATTCCCCTTCGGAATAAAAATCCGGCATTTCAGCCGTTTCGCCTCCAATCAGGGCACACCCCGCCATCCTGCATCCTTCGGTTATGCCAGAAACAACCGTTTCAAATGTTTCCTTCTTAATCTTGCCAGTAGCAAAGTAATCTAGAAAAAATAGCGGCTGAGCTCCAGTAACAACAATATCGTTAACGCTCATTGCTACAAGATCTACGCCTACCGTGTCGTGTTTTCCCATCATAAACGCAATTTTCAACTTCGTTCCTACGCCGTCGGTGGTTGATACAAGAACGGGATCATCAAATTTGCGCCACTCGGGTCTAAATGTCGCGGCAAATCCTCCAAGATTACCCATGACTCCCGGTGTAAATGTCGATCGAATCTTATCCCCAACAGACTGCAGGACACTTTCAGCAAAATCTACATCGACTCCTGCGTCTTTGTACGTGATTTTATCTGACATTACTATTACTATCCTTCCTGAAAAAGGCGCTTTCCGCTGTCAGCGCCTATCTTGCCGGCCAATTGAATTACCCTGCGACGCACATCCTGATAAGACACAGTGCAAATGTCCCTATTTCGGACGATGACTCTCCCTGAAACCAACACGTCTCTGACGTCGGATGCCTTGGCGCAGTAAACAATTTGCGAAACAGGATCGTACAAGGGCGTGAGATGAGGCTGATCCAGATCCACAATAACAATGTCGGCCTGTTTGCCCGGAACCAACGTGCCTATGACATTCTCCAAGCCAAGTATTCGAGCCCCTTGCGTGGAAGCCATGAACAGAGTCTGTCGTGCGTTTAAAGCCTCAGTATTGTTTGAAGACAACTTCGCCAGTAAAGAAGCCGATCTCATTTCTTCAAAGAAATCAAGATTGTTGTTGCTGGCTGGACTATCCGTGCCGAGTCCTACCTTAACGCCCATTTGAAGTAGATCGTTTATGCGGGCCGATCCTGAGGCAAGTTTCATGTTGGATTCCGGGCAATGAATTAACCCCAAGGACGTGTCCATAAGAATTCGACAATCCTTTTCAGAAAGATGAACACCATGAACAGCGACAAAATTCTCGCCCAATATACCTAAAGAGTCCAACCATTCGAAAGGGGAAAGACCATAGAGTTTATATATTTCGTCAATTTCGGTTTTAGTTTCAGATACATGAGAAAACAACTTGATGCCTTGAGTTTGTGATATCTCGAAGGCGGATCTAAATGTATCCGATCCACACAAATATGGAGAATGACAAAAAAGAGCTGGTGAGATAAGGGAATCCGAGGGAAATCGTTGCAGGAACTCCGAGACCCGATCTTTCCAGGAACATTTCATCCCGGTGTCGGGGGTCGGCAAATCGAGAATGCCCTGAGCTATGGTAGCTCTTAGTCCTACATCGAGAGTAGCTTGAGCTGATTCTTCCATAAAGAAATATGCGTCAGCGAAGGTTGTAATACCCGAAAGCGCCATTTCGATAGCTGACAATGTGGTCCCCAGGCGAACCATTTCTGGAGATACATGTCGGGCTTCAGAAGGGAATATGTACTGTTCCAACCATGTTCTCAAAGGAATGTCGTCCGCCAAACCTCGAAACAGGCTCATAGCTGCGTGAACGTGACAATTTACCAGGCCTGGCATGATGAGGCAGTTAGAGCAATCTATAACCCGAGAGTTGTCGGGAGTGGGCTCCTGAAATGAATTTATCTCAATAATAGATCCACCTGAAATCAAAGTGCGTGTGTGAGGAATTGGATCGGAAATCCCCGGAAAACAAAGGATTAAACCGTTTTGAAGTACGATAGGTTTCTCGCTAGGTTTGCTCATACCTGGTTGACTCATCCCAAACCATCTATCAAGGTAGGAATCGCTTTTTCGAGAATGTAAGTTAGCGCAGGTTCAGCTAACCTTGCATGGTTTATCACATCTGTTATTGATAAAGGAGCCATGTCTTCAGGATTATTCACGTTGGTTATCGCAACAAGAAAAAGTATCCGAAAGCCCACCTGCACAGCCGTGATTACTTCGGGAACAGAACTCATCCCCACAGCGTCCGCTCCAAGGATTCTAAGCATTCTGGTCTCGGAGGGGGTCTCCAGATTAGGGCCTGGCACCGCTGCATATACCCCTGTATTGAGCGCCAAACTCGATTCAGACGCCACATTTAAAACGACTTTCGCCGCTTGCCTGTCGTAAACTTGGCTCATGTCAGGGAATCGGTTGCCAAGCCGGGGGTCTGTAACTCCACGAAGAGGGCTCGATCCAATCAGATTAATGTGATCCGTAACCAGCATTACCTCTCCAGGTTTAAATCCCGTGTCCAAACCTCCGGCAGCGCTAATGACAACGAGAAACGTCGAACCCAAGGACTTCAGGACCCTTACAGGGAAGCTAACCTGTTCAAGTGAATAGCCTTCGTAAAAGTGAAGGCGCCCCTGCATCGCCGCTACTCGTTTTCCAGCGAATATCCCTAGAATCAGCCTTCCCTCGTGCCCTTCGACAGTAGATAGAGAAAAATGCGGAATACTTTTATAAGGTATCACATACGCTGGCTCTATGCGTTCAGCGATATCGCCTAAACCGGTCCCCAGAATCAGAGCCACTTCGGGAACAAATTTACAAGTCTGTTCCGCTATGAATCTATGCGCTTCTAATACTTTAGCGTAAATATTGTCCATAACTATCACAGCAAATTGACGCGACCAACGACTTCCGAAATAAAAACAGCCGGGCCGAAACAGCGAAAATGAACGTCACGCTTCAGACCCGACTGCGCTACCGATCTAATAATCCAGAAGTCTTAAGGTTCACTCTTCCCGTGGGGTAAAGTGTTCATCCCTTTAAGCTTTTGATCTTTTCCTCTAGAGCGGGAACCACTTCGTTCAGATCGCCTACGATGCCATAGTTGGCAACGCGAAAAATCGGGGCTCGCGCGTCCTTATTAACAGCAATTAGCAGAGGGGATCCCTTAATCCCGCCAAGGTGTTGAAATGCGCCACTTATTCCAAGGGCCAAATACACCTTGGGTTTGACTTCTACTCCTGAAGTGCCTACCTGATGATATTTGGGAAGCAGGTTCTTGTCGACAATAGGCCGGGAACAGGCTAATACGCCTCCCATAGAATCAGCGAGAGACTGAAACATATCCAGATCCGGTTCATCTCCGATCCCTCTGCCTATAGAAACTATGATGTCGGCGGAGGAGACATCTACGTCACCTTTTTCGGCTTCGACATACTTAATAAAACGCTTCCTGAGTTTGCCCTCATCAATCGGACACGGTTCATTGGTTATGGTTCCTTTAGCGTCTCCAACGGGGCTGAATTGGAAAGATCCAGCCCTAATTGTCAGAACAACTCTGTCGGAGTTTTTGAAAGAGACTACTGAATTTATCTTGTAACTGTAGATTTGTCTTGAAGCCAGCAACCTTTCATTTTTTACTTCGAGGCTGAAACAATCAGTAGCAAGGGCTGCGTTAAGAGCTACAGAAAGGCCGGGAGCAAGATCCAGGGTCGAGTTTGATGCGCCCATGATCACCAAGTAAGAACCCTGGGGCTTCAACAGTTCCTTGAGCGTTAGTATCAGGGCCTCCGAGTTGGTGGTTTCGAAAACAGGATTTTCAACCACAATAACCTTCGGGACCTCGGAGGCTAGTTGAGGAGCCATAGATTCCCCGGTACCGCATAGCAATACGCAAGTCAGTTCCGCTCCCAAATCGGCAGACAACTTTTTTCCGGCAGCGACCGCTTCCCAGGAGATGTCCCTTAAAACACCGTTCCTGTGCTCAACGATTACGTATATGTTTGTTGTCATCCTATAGCCCCCTTTTCCTTAAGAATCTCCGCTAGTCGGGCTGCCGCTTCCTCGGGCTTCCCAGATAAGATTTCCGCTCCCTCGCCTTCAGGTGGAAGTGACACATCTTCTATTACTAGTCGGGAACCAGCCTCCCCGACCTGGCCGGAAGCCATGCCAAGTTCGTCGATCCCCACGTTGGGAATCTCTATTGAAGCTACCTTTCTGACTGCCCTGATTGACACGAACCTGGGTTCGTTCAAACCGGTGGCGACTGCTATGAGGCAAGGCGTATCCATCTCCAGGGATTCATAAAGTCCCCCTTCAAGCTCCCTGACAAACGAGACCTTTTTATCACTAATCTCTATCTTTGAAACAAGGGTTGACGACGGAATGTCTAGCATTGCAGCCAGCATACCGCCTACCTGGCCTGCGCCGTCATCATCTGCAAGCGTTCCGGCAAGAACCACGTCATAGTCCCGGTTCTTGATGAACTGCGACAG
>DYRE01000592.1 GCA_020718965.1 Desulfomonile tiedjei | reverse complement strand
TAAGCGTCTCCTTTTTGTGCGTAACATTTTTGCTATGCCTAAGCCTGTCAATTGTGCCTGGTTGTGGCGAAACAAAGAAGGGAGTCAAGAAGCAGTCACCTCCGATACCGGTAGATATTGCCGAGGTAATTGTGAAAGACATGCCTCTGTACATTGAAGCGATCGGAAATGTAGCGGCGTACAACACTGTCGACGTCAAGTCTCGAGTTACTGGTGAGCTTATAAAGTCTTACTTCAAGGCTGGAGATTTTTTGAAAACGGGTCAGGATCTTTTTACGATAGACCCCGCGCCGTTCGAGACCAAGGTAAAGGAGGGCCAGGCAAAGTTAAACCAGTCCAAAGTTTTGTTTGAACAGGCCAAGAAAGATTTTCTGAGATTCAATGTCCTATATTCCGAAAAAGCGGTCAGCGCAGAGCAACTGGAGACCAAACAGGTTGACATGAACTCGAAGTTGTTCCAGGTCGACTTGATAGAGGCTGAACTTGAAAGCGCCAAACTAAACCTCGGCTACTGCTTTATAAAATCTCCTTTAGACGGACCCTCTGGCGAAATATATATAGATAACTTCAATATTGTTACAGCCAACCAGGACAGGTTGGTTACAATAAAGCAGGTTCGTCCCATAAAGGTCAAATTCTCGATTCCGGGAAAATTTTTGGATGAAATAAACAGGTACAATTCCGTTTCGCCTTTGGAAGTAGAGGTTTTTGTTAGGGGCAGCGACATGTCGGAAAAAGGGGTCCTTACTCTAATTGACAATAATATAAACATACGGACGGGAATGATAGGCCTTGAGGGAACATTCGCCAACCATGAATCGAGGCTCTGGCCCGGACAGTTTGTCGATGTTCGTCTTTTCCTGACCGTCACCAGAGGAGCTGTTCTTATTCCCGACCGGGCTGTGAATGAAGGACCGGAAGGAAAATATGTTTGGCTTGTGAATAAGGATCAAACAGTCGCCATGAGACCCGTAAAGATCGATCGCAGGTACGAAAATCTGGCCTTGATTGCAGAAGGTTTGAAACCCGAAGAAAGAG
>DYRE01000198.1 GCA_020718965.1 Desulfomonile tiedjei | reverse complement strand
GTTTGAGCTGAAAAGGTTATCGCTACGGGTACAAGCCGTAGATCATTAGTCATGAGGGTGATGGACCCCGCTTCAACCGCCACATCAGATCCTGCGCCTACCGCTATCCCAATGTCGGCTGCGCTTAAAGCGGGAGCGTCGTTGATACCGTCTCCGACCATGGCGACAACATTCCCTGTTTGCTGAAGCCTCTTTATTTCATCAGCCTTGTCGGCGGGGAGAACCTCGGCCAGGACTGTTTCTATCCCAAGCGCATGCCCTATTGAATCTGCGGCGAGTCGGTTATCTCCCGTAATCATGGCTACATTTATACCCATATTCTTCAACTGGGCGATTGAAGGAATCGACGAATCCCTCAAAGTGTCAGAAACGCCCAGGACTCCCACCAGATCATTATCCTTAGCCACAAAAATAACGGTTCTCCCTGCTCTTTCAAGAGAATCCACGGATCCTTGAAGATTAGTGGTGTCTATTTTAAGGGACTCAATCAATTTGGAGCTTCCCACATGGATGACTGAGCCCTCAACTACTCCAGTGACCCCATGGCCGGTCCTTGACTCGAAAGATTCCACCTGATAGAGGCTTGTTCCCAAATCCGAAGCCATATCGCAAATTGATCTTGCGAGAGGGTGTTCCGACAACGATTCAAGCGATGCCGCAAATTTCAGCAAATCCGTGGTTGTGTAGTTTCGTGTCGTCACTGTATCTATCACTGTCGGTTTTCCATTGGTCAGGGTGCCAGTTTTATCAAAAACGACGGTGTTAATCTTGCAAGCCATTTCTAGTGTCTCGCCCCCTTTGATGAGTATGCCTCTCTCGGCGGCGGCCCCCGTGCCCACCATTACCGCAGTGGGTGTCGCCAGTCCCATAGCGCACGGGCAGGCGATTATCAACACTGACACGAAATTTAGCATGGCTCTTGAGATCGAAGGATCAGACGGTAAGTAAAGCCAGATAAAAAATGTTATGAAAGCTATTACAAGGACAACCGGTACAAATACAGCGGCTACTCTGTCAGCGATTCGCTGTATCGGGGCTTTTGAACCCTGCGCTTCCTCAACCAGCCTGATTACCTGGGCTAGAGCGGTCTCGGAACCCACTCTGGTCGCTCTTACCGTTAGCGATCCATTTTGATTTATAGTGGCCCCGTATACCTGGTCGCCGATGTTTTTGTCTACAGGCATACTTTCTCCGGTAAGCATGGCTTCGTCAACAGAAGATTGGCCTGACACTATCTCCCCATCGGTCGGGATTCTTTCCCCAGGTCTTACCTGGAACAAATCGCCCTCACTTAGCAGTTCAATAGGAACATCTACAATTTCATTGTTCCTGATCACCCTGGCGGAGCTTGGTTTAAGTTTAATGAGTTTTTTGATGGCGGCTGATGTTTTGCCCTTGGCCCTGGCTTCGAGGTATCGGCCCAGCAGAACCAGAGTGACAATCATGGCGGCGCCGTCGAAGTACACGTAAGGTTGAATCGATCCGCCAGACAATAAGTCAGGAAACAGGGTAACCACAAGAGAATAGAAATACGCGGACAATGCCCCCAAGGCGACGAGCGTATTCATGTCGGAAGTCTTTTGCCGGAGGGCTTTCCAGGCTCCCCCAAGAAATCTTCCGCCTACCCAGAAAACCACTGGAGTTGTCATTAGCAACTGGATAAAGTTGCCAGTCGCCGGATTGATATGTATGGACAGAGGTAGGATGTGGCCCATAGCGAAAAGATGAATGAACACACTGAGGATGGCTCCGACGATCAGTTTCCGCCTTATGTCAAGAAGGTCCTCCTTGCGAGCTTTTTCAGCCCGATCCTCAGAGTCGTTGGAGATTATTCCGAGAAAATTATACCCAGAGTCTTCGAGAGAATCGCTAACAGCTTTCAGATCAATGGCTGAGGAAAGGTGAGACAGGGTTGCTTTGGAAGTAGCTAAATTTACGACCGCATCCTCGACACCCGGGACAGATTTCAGTATTCTCTCAACTCTACGGACACAGGCTGCGCAAGTCATGCCCCTGATTTGTATTGTGGTCTTATCCAACTTCATATCCGGATTCCTCTATCGTTTTACGGACTTCTTCAAGATCAATCGGCTTGTCGTGGCTTATCGAGGCTTCTCCCTTTTCCAGATTCACTTCCCCCTCTTTCACACCATCCAGTGCTGACAGGGCTTTCCTGACCGCCATTACGCAATGCCGGCACGACATTCCCCTGATTTTTACGTAAGAATTCATTGCCGAAATCTCCTTTGATGTTATTGATGGTAAATCTTTCCATCATCTCAACATTTAGCGACATGTGGTTCTTATTCAGAAAAATCGTAGCTCAGCCTTCGATCACGTCCTCTATTCTTCTTTTCCAGCATCCTATCATTCCCCCTTTTCCGAAGAGAAGCTGAACAAGCTCCCAGCCTTGGGCCCCTCGTTCATTCAGAATGTCCGACAACGCCTGTGGCTCACTTGCCGGAATTTCTTCTAAGCTGCAATCGCCTTTTTCTGTGCAGAAGTATTGCACCTTGGTGAATGAGTCCGCTGAATGGCGAGTAATGTCGTATTCAAATTTGTTCATGACTGTTCCCCTGAGAATGTTTTAATGCCATTCGTATCTAGGCATATTATGAATATAATTCCTCTCAATGTTTACGCAAACTATTTACAAATGAAACCGGACATAGTTCAATATAAACTTGCCTAGTCTCAGCTTCCTTGGTAACCTTTGTTTCCGGCTTCAATAGCCCTTGGATCAAGTCAAGCGATCCAACAATGAATATTAACCTGAATGTGACCGGGAAACCTTGTTCAAATCCAATCTGAAGCTCACGATCAAGCATCAGGCGCCAATGACAGCGGTAATAATGGCATTGCTACCGTCGACCGCAATGGGTGTTTATTTCTTTGGCTGGCGCTCTTTGACTCTGGTCATTTTTTCTTGTCTGGTAGCGTATCTGACAGAGGTTATATTTGAAACTTATCGTAACGGAACGCCCACTGAAAGCGTATTGGTTTCAGGGGCTCTTTATGGGCTGAGTCTACCCCCATATACGCCCTTGTGGGTCGCTGCGGTTGGAATGGTTTTCGGTATAGTGTTCGGAAAGCAGGTTTTTGGTGGATTTGGCAAAAACGTTTTCAATCCCGCCATAGTGGGACGAAGTTTCGTATACGTGTGTTTTCCGCTTTACCTGACATCCCAGTGGATGACTCCAATCTCCGGACCATTGGGTAGACTCTTTCAATATACAGATCTGGACGCCATGACATCAGCTACGCCTTTGATCAACTTCAAACATACCGGGGCATTGGCGAGCATACCTGATTTATTCTGGGGAAACATTTCTGGTTGTATTGGAGAAACATGTGTTCCCGCAATATTGCTTGGAGGCGCCTATATCATTTACAAGCGTGCGGCTGACTGGCGTTATCCATTGTCCTGTTTGCTCGGGGCCATGAGTCTGAACGCCATCTTATATCTGTTGGGCTCTAATCACGTGCTTGATCCCATGAGAAACCTGCTTTCCGGTAGCCTCCTGTTTGGCGCTTTCTTCATGGTGACAGAGCCTGTTTCCGGCTGTGTAAAACCTCAGGCAAAACTCATTTACGGTTTTCTCATAGGATGCTTATGGATAGTGATAAGAAGCTTTTCGGGATTCCCTGAAGCCACATCTTTTGCCATTATCCTAGGGAATACTTTTGCTCCGCTTTTTGATGAAGCGGTCGCATTACTGGAAAAAAAGAAGAAAGCTCAAATGCAAGTTTCTTAACATGACTTTTATCAAGAATATATCGTTTATATTTGTCATCGCCATTCTTTTCGCCGGGTTGACCTCCGGCGTAAACATGGCGCTATCTAAAAGAATTCAGCTTAATGAACAAACCAGAATAAGCCGTCAACTTCTTGAGGTACTTCAAATTCCCTTTTCTCCTGGATCAACCCCGGAAGCCATAAGGGAAATAGAATTGAAACATGTCAAAGCCAAACAATTGGGGCGGGATTATGTTTACGCCGCCTTTAACGAAAACGGGAGACTCGAGCGTTATGCTTTTCCTATATCGGGCAAGGGTCTGTGGGGGCCAATACATGGCTTGCTGGCCCTCAACAGGAATCTGTCCAGTATTGATGGTCTAATATTTACTTCTCATTCAGAGACTCCGGGACTAGGCGCCCGAATAGATGAAAAATGGTTTAGAGATCAATTTAGGGGTATTGATTTAGGCTCCACTCAAGAGGGACGCCCGAAAGTTGAATTTGGAGCCCGAGAAGCGTCAAACAGCGTTGACGCAATTACAGGAGCGACTATTACATCAAATTCTGTTAAGAACATGCTAAATAAGAGCATTAAAGCAATACTGTCCGATCAAGATGAGATTCGGAGGATCGATTGGCCGTCTCTTCAAAAAAGATAGCGCTCGACGGAATCTGGTATAACAACCCCATATTCAGGCAAGTATTGGGTATATGTTCCACCCTCGCCGTAACGAATCTTGTCGTGAATACTGCGGTGATGTGTCTTGGCCTAATATATACCAATGCGGTTTCGTGTGTGACAGCTTCAGCCTTGCGAACTATCACACCTTTTAGGTTAAGAATCATATCGTCAACTCTTATCATAGCGGCTTATGTAATAGTCCTTCACAACTTTCTGATGGCTTATCTACCAGACATAAGTTCTCAACTAGGGCCATATGTAGGGCTAATAATCACG
>DYRE01000591.1 GCA_020718965.1 Desulfomonile tiedjei | reverse complement strand
TACCGAGAAAACACCTTGAAATTAGTACGAAGTCAAATGAAATGGACTATAATTTATACGAGAATAACGTTCAATCATTTTGTCAAAGGCGCCGGCTTCCTGACCTTTTTTCAACGCCGCATTAAATCTTGTGAGAAAGTCTTGCATTTTCAATGATTTGAGGATGCCAAGATGCTTGGTATCCCGTTTAAACGGGACAGGGAGTATTGAGAATTCATCCATCCGGACTTGGTCTTGTGTGGCTATAACTTTCTGAAGCCCAAATTTGCCAGGGCCTATCAGGATCGCATCCAGACGGTCAGCCGCTACCATCTTTACCGCCTGCACCTGTTGGGTCACTTCATAGATGGTAAAAATTTTATCGGCAACAGCCTGATCAAAGACATCACCATATGAAGTTCCCCGACTGACACCAATGATTTTCCCTTTCAGATCAGGAATGGACTGAAATGGAAACTCTTTCCCCTTCTTGACCACCACGATGAGATCATCATAATACAAAGGCTCTGAATAATCAAAAATTTTCAGACGCTCTGAATTAATTGATAATCCAATGATGGCACCTTCGCCGCCAAGAGCCATCTGGTACGCCCTCTTCCACGGATACAGCTTGACGGTGTATGGCTCTTTCATGTCCTGTAAGCACCAGACAACGATGTCCACGATAAACCCTTTCGGTGTTCCATTCTCCAGATAATACTTTGGCGGACTGCTGTCATCCCCTATGATCAGCAATTCATCTCCATACGCCAAACCATACACACACAAAAACATCAGTGAGACAAGGACTATAAATTTCTTCATAATTCTACTCCTTTTCAGTATCTCCTTACTTAATTCTACCACATCTATGGTTTGTTGTCAGCAAAAATCCCCTCGTAGTGTTTTCCGATAAACACGCTTTCAACTCTCCGGACACGGTACTTCGCTACTGGTCATTCTGATGCCCCCTCTTTCGACTTCACTATCACCTTCTCTGCTGTATTTGTTTAGCCTAACGAATGAGTTAAGCTGCGGGGCGGTTTACTCAAAAACTTCGTTAACG
>DYRE01000590.1 GCA_020718965.1 Desulfomonile tiedjei | reverse complement strand
ATCCAGCCTTATTCGCATAACCAGATACAATAATTAAATTAACAAATATTTTTTTGCGCTCATCCGCGTCGCATAACTCGGACTCGCCACTGGCACTTGGGGACTCGGACTTGGACTCGGACTTGCCAGTTGGTGACTCGACTACAACTCTGCTAAGTGGCTCTATATAGCGATGATGCGATCGGTCGGTCGGTCGCTCTGTCGTACACATAAGGCACATAGTCAGGGGATGACCGTAGTTAATCATCTAAAAACAATTTAGCACATTCAGAACACGCTCGTACACTATATATAGCTTTATAAAGTTCAAGTTTGCTATACGAGGCAGAAGTCAGACCGAACTTGACATTAAATTGTATATGCATGACTTGAAACTTATGCATCAAAACTTCATGTAAGTCTTGTCGTAAAATATACTAAGAGTTGGAGCTGGGTTCCAATCAGGATTATTCGGTAGAAGGAGGAAAGTCTAACCGCAGAAAAGTAGATCGAGGAGTTTTAATGTCAAATTAGCGATGCTAGGTCAAGGTGGAGCGGTTAGGCTAAAATTTTTGATTATTGAGAATGCACGCCATAGCCTATGGAAACATATTATTTCATAAGTCCGAACTCAGAGGTTCTATAGCGATGATGCGCGTAGGCGACACCAGACATTTTGGTTTGGGGAGCTTGATTCATTCCTCCCCTCTCCTTCCTTCCTCTTCCCACCCCTCCTGCCTCACCTAGCTTACCCTTCCATTTCTCTCTCATTCCCTCTCCTTCCCTCCCATCCCCTTATTCCCCCTCCCGTCTCTTTTCCTTTCACTTCCTACCTCCCCTTCCTGCGTGAGACACTCCTTCCCCGGTCGCGTACGTTAGACGCTTACTTCAAGAGCGGATTCAGGAGGCTGGGACCATGGCTCCATCCGTCGAGTGCGATTGTAAAATTCTGAACTGACGTCGGTACTCGTACCCGTACATACCTATCTCGTCAGAAATGCCCTAAAACTCACGTACGGCAATTTGGGATCCAATCCAATATTAAACTCAGTGGCATAGTCAGGAT
>DYRE01000197.1 GCA_020718965.1 Desulfomonile tiedjei | reverse complement strand
GAAAAGCTACACCATACACTACTTTCCCCTGCAACCTTATGATCTGGACTTGGGATAACCGGCTACATGCAAGGTTTATGAATCCAGGAGGGATAGTCTTGACTTCCTCTATGTGGTTCTGCATTACGGAAAACTCCCCAGGATGCGACGTTATTCCTTCAAATATAGGGTCGTTTTGTAACGTCAACAATGTTACCGGCCCTTTCTCCGCAATACAACCAACCGGGTAAGTGGACCCGAGAAAATCATTTATAGAGGAGTCAATGTAACCAAGTTTTCCTCCGAAGGCTAGCGCTAGAAACTGGTGTCCCCCACAGATCCCCAAGGTCGGAATATTGTCCTCGAGAATAAGATCGCGTACGGTATTGACAGTATCCTCTAACGCTTTGCGGAATGAGTCTCGATATGCATTCCACGGAGAGCCTTGAGGACTAAGAATCAGAAAATCATACAACGTATAATCCCTGACTGTATTCTTGATTTCGGTGAAATGAAGATAATCTGTGTCTACTGGAATTGGTTTTCCGGAGGATTCGTCCATGGGCGCCACGTTAAACAGGCTGGTCCGCAATTCCGTGTGGCGGGCTGCATCCGGCAATTTGCGTTCGAGGTCGATAATCAACCCTAACAATGCTCAGTCTCTAAAATGCTGAAAAGGGGGGCACAAAGGTTACAGTTTCAGTTGTATGGCCACGGTTGCTGGGGTACACCCCAGTAATTATTGTAATGGCGTTTGAGAAAAACCTGGTATGTGTCTCCATCAATGCCTTTAAAAACGCCTCGGATAGTCCAGTCCGGGTAAATGTAACCATGGAAGGAGTTGCCGTCTCTTGCGCCAAAAATGTAATTACCCTGAATCCTTCCCTGGATATCAAATTTCGCCCGTCCGAAAAAGTTTCCGCCTTCTATGACTCCTGAAATTTCCTCACCCTTTTGAGAGGTTATCGTAACTGAACCTTCAGCGCCAAATATCGACCCCTTGGCGTTGCCAACCCACATTCCAGTGATGTCATAGGCTTCGCATTGGAACGTGCACGCCAGGATCAATGCGATAGCAATAACTAAGGTGATTAAATGTTTTCTAAATGATGCTGTATTCATAATACAATTATATCACAATATGGATGAAGTTTGTAAGTGCGATTTTTTCTCGAGAACGCCAAGGTTTGTTTTGTCCCCCATGGCTATCAATGTGTCATTGCCCTCAATAACTGTTTGAGGCCCTGGATTGAAGACCATCTTACCGCTAATTTTCTTTATTGCTATCACGATCAGGTTAAGATCTTTTCTAATGTCGGTGTCAATGAGACTCATCCCCGCATAGGGCGAGTCTTCCGCAACCATGATTTCTTCCAGTTCAATATTCATGTCGCGGTAATCCATCACCACTTCCAGGAAATTCATGACTTCTGGCTTGAGAATGCCCATAACCATTCGCATTCCCCCAACCTGATAAGGGCTGATTACCCTGTTAGCGCCTGCGCGCAGAAGTTTTTTGTGAGCTCCTTCTTCGCCGGCTCTGGCGATGATTTCAAGGGTGGGGTGGAGTTCCCGCGCTGTGAGCACAACATAGACATTGGCCGCGTCGGAATTGAGAACTGATACAAGACCTCGAGCTACCTTAACATTCGCCCCAAGTAATACGCTTTCCTGTGTTGCGTCTCCAGGGGAGAGGAAATAACCGGCTTCAAGAATCCTGAACTGGCATTCCTGGTTGTTTTCCACCACAACAAATGGAATTCCCCGCGCATGGAACTGCTGGCATACAAACGCGCCCATGCGCCCGAATCCGCAAACTACAAAATGATTCTTGATTTTCTCAATTGCTTTCATGGAACGCCGTCTGGTGAAGATCTTCTGGACTTCACCTTCTATTATAAATTTACTTCCCGAAACCAGAACATAACCAACAACGCCAAACCCCAGGAAAACCAGTATCAGTGTAAAAACTCTTCCAGTGTCACTGAGAGGATGAACTTCTCCAAATCCTATTGATGATATTGTTATCACCGTCATGTAAAGAGCATCAAGAAGAGACCAGTTCTCTATGATCATATATCCGAGCGTCCCAAAGACAATGACCGAAGTAAGTCCAATTATGGAACGCAGCAGTATATCAGTCTTCACAAAAGGCTTCTCCTTACCCGCGGTTCCAGATTCTACTACCTTGTAAATCCTTTCCGGAACGAATATTTAGTATAAGGCTTTTGCGATTAATTCAACAATCTAAATGAATGAGGCCCAGATATGAAATTAGCGTTTGACGTGGACGGAGTCGTATTGCGATCAATAGAGGTCATATTGGATCATGTAAACGGCGCAACCGGGCGAAAAATATCGCCCTCCGATCTTTTTACATGGGACCTGGACCCATTACAGCTTAGTCCCAATGTTTTACGGGAAGCGGTAGATTACTTGTACGCAATGAAGTCCGTAGATCCTTATGAAGGGGCGGTTGAGACCCTTGAAAAAATATACGAAGAAACGCAAAGGCCTTTACTGTTCATAACAGGTAGGTCTGACCCCAGTACCGCACAAAGGCAACTTGAGGCCCTTTCCTGGAACCGTTCTGTTCCAGAGATGATTGTGATCGGAGGATCCAGGGACAAGCGCGCATTTCTGAGAGACGAGAAAGCCAATTTTATCATTGAAGATGATGAAATGCACCTTGGAGATTATCTCTCCTCAGGAGTCGGGGTAGGGTTGATGCTTCAACCCTGGAACAGGAACTGCAAGTTACCTGTTAACGCTCGATTTGACGGATGGTCTGAAATAGAAGTATGGTTTACCAAAAATCTCCAACAAGGTTTTGAGCCAATCCGATGATTACATTGGGTATAGAAACATCTTGTGATGAGACAGCCGCCGCAGTTGTTTTGGAAGGCAAAAAGACTCTCTCTAATGTAGTCGTTTCACAGATCGAACTCCACCGTGAATACGGCGGGGTAGTGCCGGAACTCGCTTCAAGAAAGCATATTGAATGTATTTCTCTGGTCATTTCGAAAGCGATTAAAGACGCCCGAGTCAAAATCGGGGAACTTGACGCTATATGTGTAACAAGCGGACCAGGTCTGATAGGGGCTCTGCTGGTCGGGATAGGAGCCGCAAAAGGCCTTGCCATGGCCCTCAAAAAACCAATATGCGCAGTTAACCATCTTCATGGACACCTTTTTGCCGCTGTGCTGGAAAACGAAAGTTTTCAATTCCCCTTTATCGGCATGGTTGTCTCCGGTGGTCACACTACCCTATTCGATGTCCAGTCGCCTGTCGAAATTGAGGTCATAGGTAAAACCCGGGACGACGCCGCTGGAGAGGCGTATGATAAGGTTGCCAAACTTCTCGGATTGGGGTATCCGGGAGGCGCTATAATTGAAGAACTCGCCCGCGGGGTATCTGATGATGGTCTTCGTTTTCCACGAGCGCTTCTCGAAAATGGTAATTTCGATTTCTCTTTTTCAGGATTAAAAAGCGCTGTTTTGAGGCACTCGGAGAAGGTTTTTGGGGTGAGCGACTACCGGAAGAGGCCGGGCAGCTTTCGTCCAATAGTACCGTCCAAAACCTCCACCGAGGATCGTATGGAGGTTCGAAGAATTGCTGCAGCCTTTCAGGCGGCAGTTATAGAGACGTTGGCGACGAAACTCTTTATGGCCACAAGAAGCCGTGACGTTTCCCGAGCAGTGGTTTGCGGGGGGGTAGCGGCCAATCAGGCCCTTCGGGAAAGGATAGTTTCACAGGGGAAAAATCTGGGAATAGAGGTGATATTCCCATCTGTCGGGCTATGTTCGGACAATGCGGCCATGATAGCGGCTAGAGGTTATTCTCTGGTTAAAGCGGGCAAACTGGATTCGCTGGATTTTGCGGCCAGGAGCCGCTGGTAAACCTTTTTAAGGTCAAATCGGGACTGGAATTCGCAAAGACTTCCGACGGAGGAATCGGTTATTATGACAACAATGACGAAAAAGAAGGAACTTTTTAGCCAAGAGGAGATCGCTCGCCGTGTAAAAGAGATTGGGGCTCAGATATCTCGCGATTATGAAGGTCGGTCGGTCCTCTTGGTGGGAATACTCAAAGGCGCCTTTGTTTTTATGGCTGACCTGGCCAGAAACATTGAGTGTCCATGCCAGTTGGATTTCGCAAGGATATCGTCTTACGGTGACCAGACAGTAAGCACCGGCAGTCTTCAAATTATCATGGACGTTAGTATGCCTATTCAGGGTAGGGATGTGATCCTTGTGGACGATATCGTTGATTCTGGACTTACTCTGCATCATTATGCGCAACATCTAAGAACTATGAATCCCAGATCTCTCAAGACAGCCGCTTTGATAGACAAGGCAGTCAGAAGGGAAAAACTGGTTGAGCTGGATTATTGCGGATTCAAGGTTGACGATGGATTCATCGTTGGTTATGGACTTGATTGCGCAGAAGATTACCGTAACCTGGAATGCCTTTATTTAATTGATATGTGACAAATTTGCCCTACCAGAACCGGATCTGACGAATAGTTTCTAACGCGTTCAAGCACCGTTTCCCGGTTCTTTCGGCATGTGCCGGTCTAGATTCGTAATAAATTTCTTAAAAAGTTCTTAAACTGCGTGACAGAAAAGACCAAACTGGCTAACCAGCCGCCGACTACTCCTGTCAGGTATATTTGGGGGGACTCGAGACCAACCGATCTTATCTTAAAATGAAGAAGAAGATAAACGGTGGCGAAGGAGACAA
>DYRE01000589.1 GCA_020718965.1 Desulfomonile tiedjei | reverse complement strand
CAAGGCCGAACGAAGTGAGCGCCGCGATTCCCGGCGACGCAGTCGCCGGGAACAGTGAAATAACCTGCCGGTGATAGGGCTACCAGATTTTAGAACGGTGGTGGTTCCGGTCAGGTTTATTGACTTGTTATGCCAGCTCGTTCCCGGATTACGGCTGCAATTTTTTTTCTAATCAGCTGATTAGCCGTATCCCCTGGAGATTCCATCTGGGAGAGCAGCGATTGATATGCTTCCATACGTTCTTGATCTGGAAGATTGGAAATGTATGGGTCAAAAGAATAGAAAACCTCAGATCCGATGGAATGCCCCAGAATTTCAACATCATACGGCTTTCCAGAAAGTGCCTCTGGCTTCCAAACGGCGATCCCGCCAACCAAGATAATGAGCAAAACCGTTATCGCGGCGAAGATTATGAGAATGAGTTGATGAAGATTTGGCTCAACGAGTTTCATGCCAGCGAGAAGGACAGCTTGAATTACCCCTACCACCAACACAAAGAATCCTAGAGGCGTTTTTACTGCATTAATCAGTGTAGCATCGTTAGCCATTTCTCAGATCCTCAGGTTGAAAAGTCAGAGGCATCATGCGTCGAATGGCTGCAGCCTCGCGTCTGTTGATGAGAAAATTGCTACCAATCGCCATGCGCAAGATCATTAGATTCTGAAGCTCTGGGGTTTCCCGTATGGAATCAATGTGAATGTGATTGGGTAAGTGCTTTTCGACACGAATACCCACACGATACCCTCCATTTTCCTCAAACGGTTCTGAGGAGATGATTCCCCACCCATAGATGCCTCTAATAGATTCACTTCCACCCATCCAGAAAAAAACAAGATCCCCCGTTGACATTCGGGTCCTGTATCGAGTGGCGTGCCACCATCCATTCAACCCTTCATGAAAGTTTTTTTCTACTCTCAGATCGTATCTGTCTGGAACGGATTGGAAGATCCAATAGTTCATTTTATCACCATAAAATTTTGTTGCTCAGCAGGCATAACGTAGAATTCAGCGGACCGCGCTTTTTGCGGGTCCACTGAAATGACTGGTTG
>DYRE01000009.1 GCA_020718965.1 Desulfomonile tiedjei | reverse complement strand
TTTACCGGATAGGACAGAAGAGACAGGACTATCACCACGGTGGTAAAAACGTAAGCGTATAACCTTTTGCCCATAAAATCTATTTTAGTATTTGGCGGTATGAGTTCCACTGCTAAATCCTTACTTCAAATAGAAGATCGCAAGTTCAATAACTTTCATTTCAAACGCTAAAAGTCTTGATGCGCCTGACCAGGAAAGCATAATCAAATATGGCTCTTGTCACAAATAGCGCAGTGAACATCGAGGCTATCAATCCTATACAAAGAGTCACTGCAAATCCCTTGATCGGCCCTGTGCCGAACTGGATCAACGGGAGCGCCGACAGTATTGTCGTCAGGTTTGAGTCAAATATCGTCGAGAACGCCTTGGCGTAGCCATTTTCAAGAGCGCTCCTGGGGGTTCGTCCCGCACGCAATTCTTCCCTGATTCGTTCGAAAATCAGGATATTTGCGTCTATTGCCATACCAATGGTTAGAGCGACTCCTGCAAGTCCGGGCAGAGTCAGTGTGGCCCGCAGACCAGGAGAAACCATCACAGCAAAAATCAGCAGGAGATTGAAAAGCAGCGCAATATTGGCTATTAACCCGGACAGCCTGTAATATACGGCCATACCTATTGCAATCAGGAGCATACCTAAAATAATGGCGTTTCTACCCGACCTTATCGAATCCTCTCCCAAAGAGGGTCCAACTGAACGATTTTCCAGAATCTTTACTGGAGCAGGGAGCGAACCGGCTCTCAGAACCAAAGCCAGATCATGAGCTTCATCGGGGGAAAACATTCCTTCGATAATCGCTGATCCGCCGGAGATTCGATCCTTGATGACAGGCGCTGAGTAAACCCGGTTATCCAGGACAATCGCCAGTCTTTCCCGAACGTGCTCGCCGGTTATCCTCTCGAACTGTTGAGCTCCGAGTCGATTAAAATCCATGCCGATTATCATACGGCCAGTTTGGTCGGGCGTTACTCTCGCGTCCGTAAGCAGATCCCCGGTCAGAAGAACCTGTTTCTTTACCAGAAACGGTGTTTTGCCCACTGCTCCTGTTCGAGGGTTCTTGTCAAGCTGATAAAGGATTTCAGAACCTTGTGGAACGTTACCTTTAAGGGCAGCGGACAAGTCCCCTTTTTCGTCGACAAGACGAAATTCCAGACGGGCTGTTCGCCTTATTATGTCAATAGCCCTGTTGACGTCTTCCTTCAGTCCCGGCAATTGAACCACAATCCTGTCTGTGCCCTGAATTACGACATCTGGTTCAGCCACACCAAAAGCGTCTACCCGGTTCCGGATGGTGTCTACAGCCTGTCTTACGGCTTTCAGCTTTATGGTGTCAACTGTTTTAGGGTCAAGTTGAAGTTCAGTTTCAAATCCTTTTTCAGATGGGCCGCCAGAAATCTTTTTAAAGCTCCCTATTTTGTCCAGAATTTTCTGATCAAAAAGGGCCGACTGATCTGCGTCCTTGAAATCTATGACAAAGGAATCAGTGTTTTTTCTCTGAATGTCGATGTATCTGATCCGTTCGTCCTTCATGAGGCCGGAAGCTTCGAGCATGGTTTGATCTACGGCTGCTTCTACGGCTTTTTCGACTTGAACCTCAAGGACAAGGTATAGGCCCCCCTGAAGGTCAAGTCCCAGCCTGATAGGACTATCCGGTAAATATTTTGACCAGATTGCTGGTACAGGCCCTATAGATGGATAGATCAGAAAAAGACAAACAATGAGAACGGCAAAAATTATAATAAATCGCGTCTTGAGGCTCTCGATCATCTATAATGTCTCCTCAGGCGTTCGGTTCAGAGGGAGGCGGCGGGGTTGAGGCGAGACCGGCGATGTATGGTCTGGCTACACGAATTTTGACCTTGTCCGCTATTTCAAGAATCACGATCTGATCCTGAATAGCAGCTATCTTACCGTAAACGCCGCCCTGGGTGATCACGCTATCGCCTTTTTTCAGGTTTTCCAGAATAGTCCTGTGTTCTTTGGCCTTTTTTTGCTGGGGTCTAATCAGCAGAAAGTAAAAAACCACGAATATAAGAACAATAGGCAGAAATTGAATTAGAGACTGCATCCCGTCTCCGCCCGCCTGGCCAGGCTGCGGACCCATGGCGTAAGCCATATCAATCATTGATTTCCTCCGTTTGGGACAAATAATCCTTGGCTAGAGATTTCAAGCGGTTTTCCCTGATGGCGCATCTAATATCAGACATGAGCCGAAAATAAAAGTTTAGATTGTGTATTGTTGCAAGAGTAAACCCGAAGATTTCCCTCTCCTGAAAAAGATGTCTCAAATAAGCCCTGGAATAATTCCGGCAAAGAGCGCATCCACAACCCGAATCAACCGGGTTCTGGTCATCGCGATATCTCGCGTTGCGAATATTTAGTGGGCCTGCAGACGTGAAAAGATGTGCGTTTCGAGCATTTCTCGTGGGTAAGACACAGTCAAACAAGTCTACGCCCCTGATGATCGACTCCAAAATGTCTTGCGGCTTGCCAACTCCCATGAGGTATCTGGGTCTACTTCTGGGCAGATGTGGGGTAGTCGCGTCGATCATTTCAACCATCAGTTCGTGTGGTTCCCCCACACTAAGGCCGCCGATAGCGTATCCATCAAACCCGAGAGAGTGAAGTCCTTCAGCGCTCTCTCTCCTGAGGTCAGGAAACATCGAACCTTGTACTATGGCAAACAATGCAGGGTCAACTTTTTTTTTGGCCGAAATGGTCCTTGAAGCCCATTCAGTTGTTCTATTTACCGCGTGTCGAGCTTCCGACTCTTTTGCAGGATAACCCCGGACATCATCGAGGCACATGATTATATCAGATCCTAGGGCCTCTTGAACGGACAAGCTCAGTTCCGGTGTGAACAGGTGTGTTGATCCATCTATATGAGACTGGAAAAGGACACCTTTGTCATCTATTTTTCTTAACTTTGCGAGGCTGAAGACCTGATAACCTCCACTGTCCGTGAGTATACCGCCGGTCCAGTTCATGAATCCTCGCAAACCTCCGAACTTGGCAATCAATTCGTGCCCCGGTCGTAGGTATAGATGGTATGCGTTGGCGAGGATGAGCCTGTAGCCGATATCCCAAGCGGTTTCAGGAGATATGGCCTTGATTGCCCCCAACGTTCCTACCGGCATGAACGCAGGCGTCTCAACTTCTCCGTGTGATAGTTTGAGCACCCCCGTTCGGGCATTTGATCCGGTATCGTTATGGGTGATCGAAAAACTAAATGCCATGAATCATACCAAATAAGAGTTCGAACGACTGAGTTTCAACTTCAGTGATGCTATAGGTTCCTGACTTCCTGCTACGTAGAACCGCTAACTCACTGTTTACAGGATTTCCATTATGCCTCAATGTAACTCTTAGCTTAGGCAAAATGGCATTGTGGTTAGTTCATCTGAACTGCCAAAGTTGGAGTATGTGTTCGCCGAAAAACAATAAAGGATTGCGGAAGCCGAAGATATCATCCAACTTGCCACAATCCTTGATAAACTTGGGTTGTTCAGTAAAACTTTATAGTCAATGGAGTGACTTACTCCAAGTTATCTGTTGGCTTTCTTCAATCCCAAAGCGTCAGTAGCGATTATCATTTTCATGATGTTGGAAGCGCCTTCCAGTATTTTGTACACTTTTCCATCCCTCAATATACGTGCAATTGGGTACTCGTTTGAATAACCGTATGCGCTGAGGACTTCCAAAGCCAAATTGGGAACCTCATCCGCCGCGCGGCAAGCGTAAAATTTGGCAACCACCGTTTCACGCATATTATTGACAAGGCCTCTGTCTTTCTGAATTGCGCATCTCCAGACCAGAGCCCTTGCCGCCTCAGTCTCTACAACCATTCTGGCTATGACTTCCTGGACCATCTGGAATTCTCCAATGGATTTGCCGAATTGGCGCCTCTCGTTGGCATATTTTATTGCTTCATCCAGCGCAGCCTGACACGATCCAACAGCACCGGCGGCAGCGGAAAGCCTAGTGCTGATAAGTTCCTTCATAAGGTAGCCAAATCCTTTGCCTTCTTCTCCCAGAAGGTTCGAAGCGGGAATACGAACATCTTCCATGAGAATCTCGCCAGTAGGGCATGCCCAAATGCCA
Organism: Desulfomonile tiedjei; assembly: GCA_020718965.1. Classification (GTDB taxonomy): domain Bacteria; phylum Desulfobacterota; class Desulfomonilia; order Desulfomonilales; family Desulfomonilaceae; genus CAJBEZ01. Next base: position 15,412 of record DYRE01000009.1, on the reverse strand, counting down.
AGTTTTTCCTTGATAGCTTTTGTTGAAACACCCGGGGTATCCATGTCCATGACGAACACGCTCATTCCCTTGTGCTTGGCCTTCTTGTCGGTCATGGCAAAAATTATTGACATGTCAGCGACCGGTGACCAGGTTATCCACATTTTCTGTCCGTTCAAGATGTATTCATTCCCGTCACGAACCGCAGTTGTGGTCATTGAAGCAGTGTCGGATCCTGAGTCAGGTTCGGTGATACCAAAGCATCCAAGGATCTCGGCGGACATCAATGCTGGAATGTACTTTTTCTTGAGGTCTTCGCTTCCCCACTTCAATATTGACATGGCCGTACCCATAGTCTGCATGTTGAAGGCTACTCTGAGTGACCCAGAGGCCCTGCCGATCTCCTCAGTCACTATTGCGTGAGCAAGATAGCCCATTCCGTTTCCGCCATATTCCTCGGGAACCGGGCAACCGAAAAGACCAAGCTCGCCCATCTTTGACACTAGTTCCCTCTGAAAGCGGTGTTCATTTTCATCATTTTCGACAACCGGAGCGATTTCATTGGCCGCGAATTTTCGCACCATGTCGCGCAGCATTATATGTTCTTCAGTTAATTCGATATCATATTCGTCACTCATCTGGTCAGCTCCTACGAGAATAGAATTGCCTTCCCACATTCGGGGAATGGTTTGGGATTAGTTCAGAATCCGGGCGATAATTGCGATTCCAGCCTTGTCTCGCCCTAGAGTTTGTTCAGCATTGTAGTCTAATAGAATAAGTGATCATCATTGGAATATATTGACAATAGCAGAATTAACGAAGCTCAGTCAACACCTGCAGAAGCTTTATCTAGATTTGAATCGTTCACTATGGAGTACTTCTTGAGTTTAATCCTGCCTTTTTTGAACAAAGAAGGTAAACACTTAATAAAACACCGACAGCTATAGCGTACCACAAAGTACAAACCCTTATGAGCAGCACCGCAGGCAATCCATTCGAGTATGATATTCCCAAATAGTTAAACAGGGCGATCATCGCAGCTTCTGTTCCTCCAATCCCTCCGGGAAGCATGGAAATCGCGCCTAGTATTGTTGAGAAGCAGTATACGAAATTTGCCTCAGACAATGATCCAGGAAGCTCGAAGCCTTTCATTACTATATAGAGGGAGACGGATTCCATTCCCCAGGCGATGACTGAAACAAAGAGCCCCACAATGAAGATCCGCGGCTTCATGAGGTCTTTGGCTGAGACCAGAATTCTGAGAACCTTTAATGCTATCCATGATACTATAGGTAATCTGGACATCCACTCCAGCACCGGCCTGTAGATATTCTCCATACATAGAAAGATCCCGGATGCTATAACAACTCCGGCGAGAGCAAGAAAAAGATTTCGCCAACCCTCAAATATCATGAGAGAAAATGACCCCAGCAAAAGTACCGCAAAGAGGTCCATCAGTCTCTCTACCACCACTATGCCGACCACTCTGGTTACAGATACTCCGTAATCTCGTTTCAGAAAAACTCCCTTCATGGCTTCACCAACTTTGCCTGGAGTCCCTGTAAGCGCAAAACCAGCTAGAAAGGTCATATTCGCATAGATAAACGGAACCGTTTCTTCAACTTTCATCAGGTAATAATGAAAACGCCAACCCCTTATGAACCAGCCCACAGTAACCAGAGATAAGACCAGCCCGAGATGCCAGAGCGGAAACAAGGAAAAAGCATGAAAGGTTTGTTGACGATCAGAAGCCAATGTTGCAAAGGCGTAAAGAGCTACACCTACCAAAGAGAAAATGAATATCGAACTGAGGATGCGGTTTAGTGAATATTGGCTATCGTTTTGAAACGTTTCATGTTGACAGGCGCTTTCTGAAAGCGCATTGGGCGACCTCTCCATGTTTTTTGGCATATTTTTATCGGCGATTCGGAAAATAAACGCATCTTCCACTGAAATCCGCCCACGCAGCGTCAAGTTGCCTTTTCATGTGGTTCACATAGTTTGCCATCTGTGCGTATTGAGGGTCGCTAGGGTTCATCATTCGTGTTTGATTGTAAAGTTGATAATAGGTTTGCCAAAGATTTTTCCACCTCTTTTCCAGATTGAGGCATTCTCCATACTCAGGATTTGAAAGATTAGGGCGGAATGCGTATTCAATAGGTTGTTGAGACTGTTGATTTGGTGGGGGTGGCGCACCCATAGGTGGTCCCTGGGGCGGCGGCGCAGGGTACTGGGCGCAGGAGAAGTCTACGACAAACAGCAATATTGAAAACAGCGCTGTGACGACCAGAATGGCGGTTCCGTCGAGTTTCGAAAATTTGCAAACCATGTCAGCCTCTGGTAGGCATATTAAAATTATAAAGGATTATATATAAATAACCACTTTTAATCAACTAATCATTTAATACAGTCATTCTCTTTCAACGGCCAGTATCTTAAAAATACAAAAATATAGCCAGACAATGATTGATAACACGATAAATCCTGACCAGACTACGTCAGACAGATAGTGTCCACCCTGAGCCATTCTTGCGAAGCTCCCTAACGTTCCTAATGCCAATCCAGCCCCGAATAAAAATCCGGCTATGCCCGGATGAAAAGGGAAAAAGGCCACTCCAGACGATACGGCGAACGCGTTGGCGCAATGACCGCATACAAAAGACTTTCCTGCTCCTGGTCCCCCAGGGTTCAGAAAATTTCTGTCCGGACTGGTTCCTCCAAAAGAAATTGTATCCGCCGGTCTGGGACGTCCCCAACAATTCTTGAGAATCCCATTAACTACCAGACCAGGACCAAGTATAACCGTGAGAACAACGACTAAACAGGATTTAGTGTAAATGGCCGGAAATTTGCCGGCTTTTGCGAGCAGGAAGATTGCAAAGGCAAGGATTGCCATTATCACGGCTGGATATTCCCCATAACGGTAAAATTGGATCCAGGGTGAAGCCTTCCCTGTGAGCCACCCTATCTCCCCCAGGCTGGAGTCATGCAGAGACTTGGCTATTCGCAGATCCAGACCATAAATGTGAATTATTAAACTTGTCGCTAACGCGGATAATCCGAGAAATGTCAGTATGACTAAACCTATTCGTTTACACTTTAATTCGGACATCAACTACCATACGAAATCAATCAGAGGTCGGGGTTAAATGCAACTGAAAAGTTTATAAACAAGAAATCCGATAATAGCTAGAGTTCTGGACTGAAACAGTGACCCGGACTTATGAGTAAGTCACCCCACGTATGGAGGGCAAGGCAGCGGATAATTTGGCCTCGGCGTATTTTTTTCTGCGTCCTATTGACACTACTAATGCGATGTGTTTTATTCATCAGACGGCGTCGCGATGGGGCTTTGTTAGCTAGTCAGTAGACGCCTGACGAGAGACATTACAAAGCCTCCAAAATAGGCGGGCCGTTAACTCAGGGGTAGAGTATCTGCCTTTTAAGCAGAGAGTCGCTGGTTCGATCCCAGCACGGCCTACCAATTAAAATTTATCGAGACGCTGTAGCTTACTTATACTGCGTCCCCATCGTCTAGCCCGGCCTAGGACACAGGCCTTTCACGCCTGCGACAGGGGTTCGAATCCCCTTGGGGACGCCAATCTTTCTCAAATGCCAGAATCTCTCAATTCGAAATTGTCACTTCTCAAAACCTTGAGCCCATATAAAAATTAGGTGATTTTAGTGCCGGAAGGAGAATCGAAATGCCGGGAAGCGCGCAGCACGAACAGTCGAATTTTATTTATGATAACTTGAGGCTCAGAAGCCAACCAATCGGGGTAAAATTTCTGGACAAGGCCGATTTTCCTGAAAAGACCAGGCGTCCATCACAAGTTTTGGGCAAGAGGGTCACGATCTGCCAGGGGGTCACAATGGCCAGAACCTATGGATGGTCTGTGGGGTTAGGTCGCGAAGATCTCATCTGTGTTCCGGCTATGATTGCGTTTGGGTTTACGCCGGCAAAGGATCAAAAATCCGTCATGTGTAAATTGCTGTGCAACGTGACTCTGTCTATGGATATGGATACCGCCGCAACCGAGACCGATTCCATGTTTATTCTGGAAAAGAGCCCGGGTAAAGGGATATATCTGGCCCCGCTGGCCCGGACTTCGATGGTACCGGACACCATCGTAATTTATGGCAACCCTGCTCAGATCATGCGTCTTGTTCAGGCCTGGTCCTACATGAAAGGAACGCGGGTTACCGGTAATTTTGGTGGAAAAATAGAATGCACTGAATATTTGATAGGGCCTTTTAAGGAAAAGGCGCCGCGAGTGGCTATCCCCGGTAACGGAGACAGGATATTTTCAATGACTCAGGACGATGAACTGGCGTTTGCAATGCCCGCCAACGGCCTGGACGTTTTAGTTGAAGGACTACATAAAGCGGGGAAAGCGCTTGGAGCAAAGTATCCTGTAACATTCTACCAGAATTTTCAACCAGAGTTCCCCAAATATTACCGGGAACTTGGCTCAGAACTTGGAGTGTGATTTTTTCGCGCTCTTTGAGGAATTTTTTCGATTCCTGGGATTTCCCTGGAGCAGTTTTATGGATTCTCTCCATTGCCATTAGTGGCTGACGTTATTATTTTTTAAAGACACAAACCATTACTATGGTCCAACTGTACAATATTGACATAATAACAATTCTAGCGGTTAACACCAAAACCAAGCTAGCTGCCTCATCGGCTCGTAAGTTTCATCCGAGCCTAATTTAAAAGTCATTTCAGGAGAGTGATTAACATGAAGATCAACATTGACAAAAACCTTGTAGAATTTACTCCCGAAAATGCTGAGGAGACTTCCAAGCTTCAGCAGCTTTGGCGTTTAATGGTTGACTGCGCACGGTTCAACAAGAAGATGGTCCCCGTTGGTGAATACATTCCGAACCAAAGCGCGTTTGCAAGATTTGCGATTGAAGGACTTGAAACCAAGGGAGCCTCAGATTTCCCGGAAATTCATGTTGACAAAGACTGCCGCTGCTATTGCCAGACCTGTAACAAATATGTTGAACTCAAGAAGGGAGACCGTATTCCTCCCTGCTGCGGAAAGCTCATGGAAGTAATGGACTGACATCATTGCTGCCGGGCGGAAAAGACCGCCCGACAACTTCTCTACCTTTAAATTAGTCCAAACTCTATTTTCCCCAAGCTGTTGCATCAATTGGCGAGCCACTTCTTCGATATAATTCTGCTAAGTCGAGAGTCTAGTTAGCCAATTGTCAAATTGACATTGAAATTGTGACTAGCGATGTAAAACTTGACGGATAATTTGAGAAGTCTGCAGAGACGATTTACCCAGAAGGAATGCTAGTATCGCCTTGCCATTCAAAATTCATAAGGAATGACCTTCTGAACATGTTCATGTAACAAATTCGGGCAGATAAAATTCTGAAAGGGTAATGGAACCAACATCTCCACTCAGTGTCGGATTTCAATAAGTCCTCCTATTGCCATCCTTTAGGCTTTGATATAAATAAAAACCACATTTAGGCGTGAGTAGTGGGACTCGATAATGTCAAAGAATTCGACTGAATACTAAAAATTAGTTCGAAGAATCTGTATGAAAGCCTGGATAAACTTTATAGTAAAATTCTTCAAGAAAACCTCAGTAGCCTTATTGACAGTGATTTTTATCGTCACTGCGGTAGTGGGTATACTTGGTGGTCTGGAATGGCTTTCCAGGTTCGTTTTGAGTAAATCATATCTGGGCGAGGTCTATTCTCATGATTTTAACATGGTACGAAGAGACGCTATTGAACCAGTAACTCATTACGACTACGATTTTGCGCCGGGAGCGTGCCTGGAATACAATATTCTCAAGGGCAACAGCTACGAATATGCGAACAACGCCGGTTTCAGGGACCCTCGATACATCGAATTAGAAAAACCGTCGGATGAATTCAGAATTTTTTTCACCGGCGGTTCCACCGCGTTCGGTCTCGGGCCAATAGGTGAAGCCTCTCAGGCCATGAATTTTTATAGTATCCAGTTTATTGAGACTATTTCTCATTACATGGAGAAAATCCTAAATAGCAGCCCTCTGGTCGAAGGCAAAAAAATAAAAGTTTATAATACCGCCGTGTGGGGTCATGCTTTTCAACACCTGTTGATAAGATATCCTACCAAACTAAGGCGATATCAGCCTGACATGGTTATTTCCCTGGACGGCGCCAATGAATTGCCTCTCGTAAGTAAACTCGACACAAACTGGGATTATTTTCATGAAGGCCAATATAATCACATTTTGAGGGATGTGTTTTCTTACAGCCCCTCGGGACTTTCTTCATATCTAACTCTTTGGCTCAAAAACAACACGTACCTGATGACCTATCTCTGGGCGGGGAGGGATTTGTTTCAGGAAATGAATGCCACTCCCCGATCTCACAAGGGGGTAGTCGTTTCCTCTCAAGACGTGCAACAGGAACGGAGTGAAATTACTGTTGATGAGAGTTCCCGCCTTCTCGATAAAAATATAGGGACGGTTGTAAGGACCGCTGAAGATTACAGCGCATTGCTGCAAAATGATGGTATTCCTCACATCTTGGCCTTGCAGCCATGGTTCTATCTCAGCAAGAAGCCACTAAGCGCCAGGGAGAAAACCATAGACAAACTTGAAGGCTACCGAACTTATTATGACATACCGTCGGATAAAGTATATAAAGTATTAATTGATAAAATTGTCGAGAGCGCACACAAAAAGGGGTATTTCGTTGTAGATTTTTCCGAATATTTTGACGACGTATCAGAATGGGTTTTTACCGACTGGTGCCATCTGACCGCCGGCGCAAACTATCTCCTGGCTAAGGAACTTTCTAACCTTGTGAAAGAGCATTTTCTGGGCAAGCAGTTGGGTCCAGGTGATTCAATGGCCGACAAGGACAGCTTTTTTTGGGATTTGGTCGCCGGCAGTCAGATCATAAGCGCCCCAGCAGCCAAAGATTCCCTGAATGCTCCGGAAAATTTCCAGAAAGGTGATCCCCGAGAAGCTCTCTATGAGTCATCCATTATAGAGGGAGAGCTTAAACCCGAGGTAGTTCTGGATTTAAAACAGATCCATCCAATGAGCCGATTGAGACTAGTTTGGGGAGACGAAGAATCCGTACCGGAAGAGTGGATAATAGAGGTTTCAGCCGACAACATTGAGTGGAAAACTTTTTGCGAGGGCGCTAACCAGGACACAGACAATTACTCTCGCTGGCCCGGCTTTGAATATTATTTGTCTGAGCCTATTGAGGCTAGGTTTGTAAGATACAGGCAAACTAAAATGCGTGAACCTGTTATAAAATTAAGGACTTGGAATTTGTACAGGTAGGTTTATAATGAATATTCTTGGTATATCAGCTTTTTACCACGACAGCGCGGCCTGTTTGGTTAAGGATGGCGTCATAGTCGCCGGGGCACAGCAGGAAAGGTTTTCGAGAATCAAGCATGATCATCGTTTTCCACATGATGCGATAAACTTCTGTCTGGATTTCGCTAAAATCTCCGCGAGCGACCTCGATTACGTAGCGTTTTACGATAAACCGTTCATCAAATTTGAGCGCCTTCTGGAGACATATCTGTCGTATGCTCCCAGAGGCTGGGCGTCTTTTTTGTTGGCGATGCCCCTATGGCTCAAGCAAAAACTTCACCTGCCGTCGCTGATACAGAAGAGTATGAGTTACGATGGCAAGATTCTTTTTCCGGAGCATCACGAGTCCCATGCGGCCAGCGCATTTTTCCCTTCACCGTTTAAAAGGGCGGCGTTTCTAACAATGGACGGTGTTGGAGAGTGGACGACTACGAGTTTTGGTGTCGGAGAGCAAAACAGGATCAGGATCGATTGCGAAATAAAATTCCCGCACTCTTTGGGTCTTCTTTATTCAGCCTTTACATATTTTACCGGTTTCAAAGTAAATTCTGGTGAGTACAAGGTCATGGGGCTTGCGCCTTATGGCGAACCCAAATATGTCGATGTGATCTTACGCGACCTTGTGGATTTAAAAGAAGATGGTTCGTTTAAGCTCAATATGGACTATTTCACTTATCCGTACGGACTAACGATGACGGGTTCAGGATTTGAAAAACTTTTCGGAGGCCCCGCGCGTAGTCCGGAAAGTAAACTTACACAGCGTGAGATGGATATCGCAAAGTCTGTTCAGGTTGTTACTGAAGAAGTTATGTTGAGGACTTCGAGACATATCCACAAAGTCACGGGTGAGAAGAATCTGTGTCTGGCCGGCGGGGTGGCTTTGAACTGTGTGGGGAATGGACGGATATTGCGGGAGGGACCATTTGAGAACATTTGGATTCAGCCTGCGTCCGGTGACGCTGGAGGCGCTCTAGGGGCGGCATTATTCGTTTGGCATCAGTTACTGGGTAATGAACGGTCAGCCGACGATACCCATGATCTTCAGTTCGGGTCATATCTTGGACCAGAATTCTCTGATAAAGAAATAGAAGGCTTTCTACAACAAAAGGGCTATCCTTACCGCTACATGGGCAATGGTTCAACCGGTTCTGTAGTCGCGGACCTGATCGCCGAAGGCAAAGTCATAGGCTGGTTCAATGGTCGCATGGAATTCGGACCAAGAGCCTTGGGAGGCCGCTCAATCATCGGAGACGCCAGGAATTCCGAAATGCAAAGCCAAATGAATCTAAAGATCAAGTATAGGGAGAGCTTTAGGCCTTTTGCTCCTTCGGTTCTTGTTGAGCAGGTCAGCAATTTTTTTGAACTTGATCGCCCTTCACCATACATGTTGCTGGTTGCCGATGTAGACAAGAAAATCAGACGCAAGATGTCCAATGATGAGGAAAAACTATGGGGTATAGACAAGCTGAACGTGGCCCGTTCCGAAATACCCGCTGTAACTCATGTTGACTATTCCGCCAGAATTCAGACAGTTCATAAAGAAACTAATCCTATGTATCATGAGGTTATATCAAAGTTTTATGAAAAGACCGGATGTCCTGTAATTGTGAACACGTCATTCAATGTTCGGGGAGAGCCCATTGTTATGAGTCCGGAACATGCGTACCTGTGTTTTATGCGCACGGAGATGGACTATCTGGTCCTGGGATCATATTTGCTGGATAAAAAGGATCAACCGCCACTGAAGGATGACGCTGACTGGCGTTCTCAGTATGAACTTGATTAAATTGACGATCCTAGTTTGGAGTTAAGAAATATACATGAATATTATCAAAGAAATTAAGGATGAAGTTAAAGCTGCTTATCGTGAGCCGACCAAGCGCGACCTAAACACACTTGCGTTGATATTTCTACTGCTTCCAGGCTTTATAGGGCTTTTGCTGCTTTTCTGGAGAGGGTCGTCCAACGGGTATGTGTGGATAGTTGTTGGAACGACTCTTTTTGCGTCTAGATTGATTCCACCCCTGTTCAGGATAATTTATAGGGCATGGATAACCTTTTCTATTATTCTGGGATATTTTGTTTCCAGGATACTACTGACATTGATATTCCTTTTGGTGATTACACCGACCGGTTTGTTGATGCGTTTGTTCGCAAAAGACCCAATGGAGAGGAAATTGAACCCCAAAGCGACTACGTACTGGCAGAAAAGGGAACAGCCGTCTGAAACCAGTGTCGAGAGATACGAGAGACAATTTTAGTGTTGGTGTGGATTAATTAAATATACAATTGTATCAACCACCAAAAAGAACTCTTCATGTTCAATTTGGCTAGTGGGAAAGATTCAAGGAGGAAAACCAAGCATGTCATTGATAAAGGAATTTTGGGATTTTATGAAGGTCAGAAAGAAATTCTGGCTAGCGCCAATACTCATAGTACTCGTAATTCTATCTGGATTCATTGTTCTCGCATCACTGTCTCCAGCGGCCGCCCCATTTATTTATACTCTTTTTTAAAAGGGTCGGCGATGGCGCCTTGACGTCGAATCCAGATGTTAAAATTGATGCGGGCTTTCTGATAGTATTTTGGGTCTTCAAGGACACATTTATGAGGCGCTTCCGGCCCGTTCATGTATCAGTTTGTCGGGATCGCCTCTGTTATCATTAAAATTTTAAAAAGAGAATACGAATTGAGTTCAAAAGAAGAAAATAAGCCCAAGGGGCTGATAAGAAAATCTATTTTTGTAACCTTGTATATTGTGTTTGTCCTGGCAATTATCGCTGTGGCAGTTGGCGGAATAGAATATTATGCCTACCTGAAGGTTAAAGACTCGCCGTTAGGCCAGGCCTACAAGGGGCGGGATATGGATCTTGCCAGGAGAAGCTCCCAGACGGTCGCTTCCCAATACGGATATGAACCGACACCTGGCTTCGCCGCAGTAAGAAACACCAAGTTGGGAAATGCCTTTGAATACATTAATGAACAAAGCTTTAAAGACTTTGAAGAAGTCCCCATAGACAAACCCAAAGACGAATACAGGGTAATTGTGACTGGCGCGTCCGTGGTATACGGCAGAGGACCAGTGCCTCCTTCAGACGCAATCTGCGATTACTACGAGGTTACATTCAGGTGGACTATTCCGCATATTATTCAGGAACTTATGAATGCGGACCCAGAGATTAGGCAAAAGCTGGATGGTAAAAGGGTGCGAGTCATTAACGCCGGAGTAGCGGGCTTCGTTTACCAGAACAATCTCTTGCGGTATCTCGCAAAACTGCGGCTTTATGATCCTGATCTGATAATTTCTCTTGATGGGGCAAACGAAGTACACACTGTCGCTCGCCCACTGAAGGACTGGAATTACTTCACTGAGGGACCCTATTACGAGGTTGTCAATGAGGTCATGGATATGGGGCCCAAGGGTTTGTTGAATTACATCACCTTGTGGCTAAAACGAAACACCTACTTTTTTACCTGGCTAGCAATGAACAAGGGTGAAGGTCCTGGTATTCTTATGGAGAACAGGGGGTTTGCCGCCCACCCTCAGGACCCAACCCCGGAGATGATGGAATATTTGAGAAACAATATCCGACAGGTGTCAGATGTAATGGCTATTTACCATTCTACTCTGGTTTCTGACAATGTCCCTCATGTATTTGCCCTCCAGCCGATGTTCAGGAATTGTAAGAAAGAACGTACCCCAATAGAACAGGAAATAGAAAAAATAACAGGAATGGAGAAAATAGGATTCTATGACGCTCGAATGACTTACGATGAGCTAACGAATCAGATCAAAAAAAGAGCTAAAGATATGAGTTTTGAGGTCGTCGACATGTCTACGATTTTTGACAACACGCATGAGTGGGTGTTCACTGATTGGTGTCATCTCACCAACGGAGCCAACTACGTGATTGCAAAGGCGTTGGTGAATGAAGTCAAACAGCGTGTTTTGGGTTTGTCCTTGAATTCTTCCGACAAACTGGTTGATCCTCCTGATTCATACTTCGCTGACTACTCCAAGGAAGCCAAGATAATGGTATCCGGTAAACCCAGAGATGACGGTTTGAACATTCTGAAGGGCTATCCTAGCGTCAAGGGAATGACTGTAGATCCGGCCCCAGAAACGGGAGTTGTTGTGGACCTTGGCAAAGTAGTTCCCATTTCCCGTTTGAGAATAGTGTGGGGAAGCGAAAAGGCGGTTCCAAGATCCTGGAAGGTGGAAATCTCCGAGGATGGGAATAATTGGAAAGACTGGCTCAAGGTAAATGAGACCAATGCAGATTCGTACGACCAGTGGCCTGGTTTCGAGTATTATGCCGGGATTGAAAGCCCGGCAAGATTTATAAGGTATTTGCAGGAACCTGCAGGAAGTGAAATAAATTTGAAGCAAATAAGTCTATTCAGATAGTTTTACGAAGACGAACTTTAGCATCCTGTTTGGTTTCAGTTAAAGAAGTTATGATATTTTCACTAGTCCAATAAACCCGATTGTAGTAAACATGAACTACAATTTCAGAATGGTTTTTATGTGTAATGTAGATGTATGCAATTGATTTCCCCATTCATGTTGGAAAACGTGAACATCTTAATAAGGCTTTTATAAATTATTTCGTCGAACAATATGGAATGATGGCGCTTGAGGCCATGGATGCCCTGACTACTGAGAGTTTCTTGGAATTTCTCGATTCTCAGGGGGTCAGCAAAGCCGTGTTGCTATCTGAGTATTCTCCTGAAGTTACAGGGATAGTTCCCGTTGAGTTCACGGCCAAGTTCTCAGGCGATAGCGGCAAACTCATACCTTTTGGATCAATAAATATCAATTCGGATGTGGATTCAGGTGTTCAGGCTGAGCACGCTCTGGTTAAGCTTGGTTGCAAGGGGCTTAAGCTATTGCCTTCTTACGGATTTTATTACCCCTACGACCGACGCCTATACGGAGCTTACGACGAGGCTTCAAGTTTAGGAGCCGTAGTGATGTTTCATACCGGCACCTCTTTGTTTCCAAAAACAAGAATTCGCTATGCCAATCCTCTGCTACTAGACGAAGTCGCCAATGATTTTCCACAACTTAAAATAGTCATGTCGCACGGTGGAAGGCCATTCTGGTATTCAGAAGCTGAATGGTTGCTCAGGCGCCACTCTAACATGTTCATCGATATTTCGGGGATTCCACCTGGGCAAATTCCCAGAAATTTCCCAAAACTTGAAAGATTTTATGACAGGTTTGTTTTTGGTAGTGACTGGCCAAACGTTATTTCAATAAAAGGTCAGATTGATCAGGTCACCCGTCTTGCTTACAAGGCGGATACAATAGAAGCCATCCTGTTTCGAAACGCCGAGAGATTACTTGATATTAGTTCTTTTGTGACGAAAAGGTCAGCCAACCTCTAGAGCTTTCAGGTTAATTTCCAAATACTTTGGGGGTGTAGTTTGCTGAACAGCCATTTTCATAATTTCCATGTCGTAAGGAAGAACCCCTTCTCGTGTCAGTCTGCCAAGCAAAACTACATTTGCGCTTTCAGACAACCCGAGTTCTTTGGCCTTTAAACTCGCCTCCACAGGAATGACTCTGTCGGTCACTTTGGCCAGTTCACTGCTGATGGCGGCAATTGAAGGATATTGTGCGACCCCAAGTCTCACGGAGAGAGGCTGAAACTTCTGGGTGTTGAATATTATCAAGCCGTTACGTTTAAGATATGGAAGGGCCCTGAGCGCTTCGAGAGGCTCAAGGGCAATGACGATATCTGCAGAACCTCGAATGATGAGGGGGCTTCCCGTGATGTTTCTTCCTATCCTGAGGGTTGAGACCACCACGCCACCTCGTTGCGCCAAACCGTGAGTTTCCGAGCCTACAGCTTCGAGTCCTTTAAGCTGAGCAGCTTGTGACAGGACTCGCGTTACGGAACCAATTCCAAAACCACCAACTCCACATACATATATTCCTAACGTAGGTTCCATGATTGCTTAAATCCTTTTGAAATCTTCTATTCTTTTCATTGGTTTTTCTGCTAGCGGGCACGTTTGCACGCAACTTGCACAGCCTATGCACAAATCGGTATTAATGTAGACTCTATTGTCTTCAGTATTTTCTATGGCTGGACAGGAAAATCCTTTGAGACAATTCTTTATGTTCTTGCAAACCTCTAAATCTATGCGTAGGGGATTGACCAGAATCCCTTTCTTGCGTTCAATCCTGGACCTTAGAAGGGCGCAGGGCTCTTCCTGTATCACTACAGCTACTCCACCATCGGGGGAGTGCGCATATTCAAACGCTCGTTTCAAAGCCTCTTCGACTTTTGCGCAATCGTAAGACGGCGCCCGTTCCACAAATTTGATACCGAATGCTTTAAGAATTTCATCAATCGATATTTTTGGAGAGGCGCCTTCTGCTCCAAATCCACTGTTGGGGTTGGGCTGATGGCCGGTCATAGCTGTTATGCCGTTGTCCATGACCATAATTACCTGGCGATGTTTGTTGTATACAGCATTGACTATCCCGGGCATGGCCGCGTGAAAGAAAGTCGAATCTCCTACAAAACTGATCACAGGTTCTGCCGGGAACGCTCTCGAAAGAGCGCTTGCCGCAGACGCACCGGATCCCATGCAATAGAGAAGATTTCCGAGGTTGAAGGGCGGCAGGAAGCCCAAGGAATAGCACCCAATGTCGGCCATGGAAAATGCTTCCTTGTTTTTACCCATTGCCCTTTTGGTAGCATAAAACGCAGTTCTGTGACCACAGCCGGGACATAGTTGAGGAGACCTCACCGGAACCTGTATCGAGCTTTCGGAAGAATCTGTATTTGGCTCGATTCCTAGTCTGCTAGAGAGGATGGAAGTCACCCTGGTGGGATCATATTCACCAATCATGAGTTCAAGTTCATCCGGCAATCCTGATTTGCCAACTATTTTTGTATGGAGCCCCAGTTCATAGCACAGTACCTTGATTTCATTCTCGAGAATAGGGTCCAGTTCCTCCAGAACATGAACTTCCTTGGAAGATCCCAGGAACTCTTTAACGTCATCCTTTGGCAATGGATGGGTTATCCCTAGCTTAAGTATTTCGGCGCTTATCCCCAAATAGTTCAGAGCGCTTACAGTCGATTGAAACGTATGACCATAAGTGATTATTCTAATTCGTGGTTCGTCTGTTCCCAAACGGACCGTCTTGTTGACCCTGAGCGAGTTAAACTCCGCTCCGATCTGGCCAAGCTTTTGAAGCGCTTTGCGTTTCATGGGAGGAAAAGTTCCCGGCAAAGGAATATAGCCACCATCTCGACGCATTAGCTCGTTGTCCCATTTGACCTCTATTGTAGATACACCTTTTTCTCCAAAACTTACGGGTCCGGTTTGGTGACAATTACGAGTAGTCGCCCTTATAAAAACTGGAGCCTGATATTTCTGGGAGACTTTCATTGCGGTGACGAAAAAATCCTTGGCTTCTTGAGGATCCGAAGGTTCTATGAACGGAACATAGGCGAGGCGTCCGTAGTAGCGGTTATCCTGCTCATTTTGTGAACTGAGATGGCCGGGATCATCACCCAGAATCACTACGAGTCCTCCAGGCATTGTCATGTAGGAAAGTTGGACCGCTGTATCGGCCGCGACATTCAATCCCACCGACTTCATCCAACATACTGAGGGCCTGCCAACGATTGCGGATGTGGAGGCAATTTCCAAAGCTACTTTTTCGTTAGTTGAGATCTCGAAATAAATACCGGCTTTCCCTGCGATTTCTAACAGCGCATTTGCCATCTCAGCGGTCGGACTACCCGGGTAACAAGTCGCAACCTGAACTCCACTTTCAATCATCCCCCTTACAAAAGCGTAGTTGCCAAGTAAGTTTGCCTTTGTTCCCGATTCGGCCAGTAGAATATCGTATTCTGACATGCCAGCTATTAACCATCCTTATTTTAAGCAAATTTTGGAGAGCCTTTAAAAAAGAATATTATGTCTGGAAGTCTTCGTGTCAAGTGACGGTCGCCAATCTAACTTCTAGCTTTCAGAAACGGCGGACTTGAACACCGACACGATTTTGTCCGCTGATTCATTCCAGGAAAAGTATCGAGATCTCTCGGGACCCT
>DYRE01000196.1 GCA_020718965.1 Desulfomonile tiedjei | reverse complement strand
ACGTAACTTAGCTATTAACCGGAAGACTCCAAGGATGATTGCTGGTTGATAATATTGCGTCAAGCGGATATAGTCCCAATCAGCCGAGGTAAGTATTTCTCGGATCAGCGAACGATTCATGGTGAGTTCTGGATATGATGGAAAAGGCACGAGTCCTTATAGTAGATGACCAGGAGGATATACTTACCTCTCTCGGGGCCATATTGCTTGATGAGGGTCACGAGGTCCTAAAAGCTCATGATGGACAGGAGGCCCTGCACGCCGTTCAGAGTGACTCTCCCGACATAGTATTCCTTGATATATGGATACCGGGTATCGACGGTATGCAAACGCTGAAAGCGATTAAACGCATCGCTCCCAAGTGTCATGTGATCATGATGAGTGGGCATGGCACAATTGAGACCGCCGTTAAAGCGATTAAGCTTGGCGCTGAAGACTATCTCGAAAAACCTTTGAACCTCGAGGATACACTCCACCTGGTTGAGAGGGCAATTTCCTCCCAAAATGTCAGACCTGAAATTGTCGACTTTTCATCGGGCAACCCGGGACCTTTGATCGGAGCCTCTCCTCTTGCGTCTAATATTAGGCGATCGATTGAGAATGCGGCTAAGGAAACCGGCTCAGTGTTGATTTATGGAGAAAAGGGATCCGGGAAAGAATTTCTTGCCAGGATCACCCACTTCCTGTCCGGACAAGACAGGCAGAATCTTATAAAAATATCTTGTCACGAACTGAACCCTGAAAACATTAGGGATAAGATACCTGCGAAACTCATTGACGGCAGTATATCCAAACTGGGCAGAGTAGGCGCTGCAAACAATGCGACCCTTTTGTTTGTGGGAATTGATCGTTTGAACCCAGGAATTGGGTCGGCGCTCCTGGCCATTCTCGAAGAAATTACCGGAAATCAACATGGGAATCCGGCTTCACCTAGATCAATTCGGTTTGTATCAACGTCGAAAAAATCTCCTGATGAGATGCTGCTCGATGGATTTCCCGACAAGCTTGTCAGAATACTTGGACACAGGATTATTAGAACCCCACCTTTGAGGGAACGTCCAGAAGACATACCGTTGCTGGTCAGGCATTTTCTCGCGGAAGCGTCCCGAGAATTTGACAAGGAGATACTCGGTATAGATCACGATGCCCTGTTGAAATTGATTCAGTATTCTTGGCCAGGCAACATAAAAGAACTAAAAATATTGGTTGAACATGCCGTGATGAACGCCTCGGGGCAAACGCTGACCATAAATGAACTGTTGCTGCCCACTTCTGAAAGCCATAGTGAAAAAGAAGATGAAATCCGGTCATCTTCAAGAGACAAAAGACGACTGTCTTCAACTACTGTTTCTACGCGCCATAAACAACCTCAACCAGGTGAAAATTTTGCGGATTTCAGCTCTGATAATGGAATTCTTCACCAGAGGACCCTGCGTGGTAAAGCCGTGGTATACGGACTGGGACTACATTCGGGTCAGAAAACTGGACTTACTATTTCTCCACTCCCCCCTTCTTCAGGAATAAACTTCGGACATATAACTTCTGGTGGGACAGTTCCAGCTTTATTGAGTCACGTTGAATCCACTGACTTTTGCACCAGCCTGAGAGGAAACGGAGCGCTTGCCAGAACTATCGAACACCTTATGGCGGTTTTTCATGTGTACGGTCTGACAAATCTTCTTGTCAAAATATCTGGCGAAGTTCCTATCATGGATGGTTCCGCTCTGGAGTTCTGCAACTTGGTGGAAAGCGCTGAAATTATCACTCAGGATGAGGTTGTCGAGAAAATTGTCATAAATGAGCCTTTGGAAATTCCGTTACCCCAAGGAAGCTCAAAGTTCATGCGGATTGAGCCTTCGGAAGTCCTGGAGATCGAATACCAGATGGATTATCCACAACCTATTGGAAAGATGAGCATGTCGTTCAGGTTGTCGGATATTGCCCATTTCAAGTCTGAGATTGCTCCTGCAAGAACTTTTGGATTTGTCAAAGACATGAGAATGATGGATGAGATGGGTTTGGCTGGTGGAGGAAAACTCTCCAACGTCGTCCTTGTGGACGAAGAGAAGGTTGTCAACCCGCCATTACGTTTCGAGGACGAATTTGTAAGACACAAGATCCTTGATATTCTCGGTGACTTTTACCTTTTGGGACGTCCAATAGTAGGAAAAATTTTTGCAAGGCAGACCGGTCACGCTGAAAACATCGCAATGCTTCGTCTCATAAACGATAAGCTGGGCATACTTTAAGATTTGAGTCATTTTGAGTTGGTTGATTTTAGCGATATGCTCAGGCAACGGATGGACACATAGAACCCGAGCGCCGCAACGAAGAGATTCTCATATTCCAGTCTCATGAACTGTTTGAGTTCCCCTGGAATGTCCCCTAATTGGCACATGAAATAGAACATATCCCAGGATCTTGCTCCGAACCATACACCCACTATTCCTGCCAACAGCGAATAATAGAGGTAGGCCCATTTCTTGGCTACTGCGCCGGTCCTTGACCATTGATAGGCCCTGATCGCCTGTACTGCCGCATAAGGGGCAATCACCCGGGCCACCAGCAACAATATCGACTCGAGAAACGAAGATCCCGCAGATAGCAATTCTCGCGAAATCATCATTAGTCCGAAACGATCAAGGTCTCCACTCAAGATCAGGAACAAAAAAATTACAGGAAAAATCGAAATGGAGAAAATAAAAACCAACAATTCTCTGACAATTGTCTTGATCATGAAGTCATTATACCACCAGAATAACCACGATTGGCAATTCTTAGAACAAATAAGACCTTTTTTCTTTAAAGGTGGCCTGTAATAAGTTATACTTAATTCTACCGATTTTTAAAAAATCTAATTATCGATTTGCCCAGCTCCAGGAGGATTCAATGGATAAGATTTGGCTAAAGTCATATTCGCCGGAAGTCCCAAAACAAATAGAAATTGAAAAAATTAACCCGCCCGAAGCTTTGGCCCGAACAGCTAAAAGGTTCCCGGACAATCCTGCCCTGATATTTCAGGGAACTAAAATCACCTTCAAGAAACTTGATGATATGGTTTCCCGTTTCGCCTCAGCCCTCTTGGATCTGGGGATTAAACCAGGAGATACAGTCGCAACGCTTCTTCCAAACATAGTTCAGATGGTGGTAGCAATTTACGGGGCTTTGAGAGCTGGAGCAACATGCGCTCTCAATAACCCTTTGTACACAGACAGGGAATTACAGCATCAATACAACGACTCTGACGCTAAACTTTTGATCTGTCTGGATGTTCTTGTACCTAGAATGGCTGCGCTCAGGTCAAAAACAAAAATTACCAAGATCGTGTCCTGCCACAT
The DNA here is from genome assembly GCA_020718965.1 of Desulfomonile tiedjei. GTDB lineage: Bacteria > Desulfobacterota > Desulfomonilia > Desulfomonilales > Desulfomonilaceae > CAJBEZ01. The sequence goes on along the minus strand of DYRE01000196.1, from coordinate 1,437 downwards.
TCGGGATTACCTGCCCTTCCCCCTTAAACAGCTATTCCCGTTTGTCAGAAAAGGTATGCATCTCAAAACGCCTGACGGCAAAGACCTCTTTGAATTCACAGATCTTGTCAAAAAACATGAGCCTATAAAGAATCCACACAAGGGTGACTGGCAAGATACAGCCCTTTTATTGTACACCGGCGGCACTACGGGCGTTTCAAAGGGCGTTGAACTGACTAATGCGAACCTGTCGAGCAACGTTCAACAGTGCAGGGCGTGGTTTTACTCTTTTACTGACGGAGCCGAAACTGTCGTCGGCTGTTTGCCTTTCTTTCATTCTTTCGGCCTAACAACGGCCATGAACATGGCAATTTATTATGGATACGGCAACATTCTTATTCCCAAGCCAGAACCCAAATCGATTCTCGAAGGCATACAAAAGTTCAAGGCCACATACATCCCAGCGGTTCCTACTCTTTATAACGGGATGATAAACTTCCCCGACCTAAAGAAATACGATATTTCAACGATCCGTGGATGCTTTTCGGGTGGAGCGCCATTGCCACTTGAAACCATACGCAAGTTTGAAGAACTGACCGGAGCCCAGATATGTGAAGGGTATGGACTAACCGAAACCACACCTGTGGCTACGATTAATCCCCTGGGAGGCAACAGAAAGCCGGGTTCAATAGGCCTTCCCTTACCAAACACGGATGCCAAGCTCGTCGGCGTAGATGATTACTACCAGGAAATAACCGCCGCCAACGAACCAGGGGAACTTTGCATCAAAGGACCCCAAGTCATGAAAGGATACAACAAGAGACCGGACGAAACAGAACTAACACTAAGGGATGGCTGGCTTCTTACTGGAGACATAGCTGTGGTGGACGAAGAGGGTTATTTCAGTATAGTAGACAGGAAAAAGGACATGATCATATCGGGTGGATTCAACATCTATCCGAGGGATGTTGACGAGGTCCTGTTCGCTCATCCAAAAATACTCGAAGCGTGCGCGATTGGTGTTCCCGACCAGTATTCAGGGGAGCGGGTTAAGGCCTATGTTGTTCTCAAACCGGGACAAACTTCCACACCCATTGAGATTATTGACTACTGCAAAGAAAATCTTGTGAAATACAAAGTGCCTAAATACGTCGAGTTCGTCACTGAACTCCCCAAAAGCGCTGTGGGGAAAATTTTGCGAAAAGAGCTTAAAAAGATGGACCAGGAAATGTCCGAAGCAAAAAAATAGTAGTTACAATTGCCCACTCACGGCAATAACCGTGCAGACAAGATTTAGCTAATCTCAGGAAGGAATTTTGGGAATCTGTTCATCTCAAAATTCCTTCCAGTTTATTACCCCAAATTAGACCTGAAGCGCGCCCGGTGTCACGGCCCTGTATCCCTTTTGATTTATGAGGGCTTCCTTAAGACAAACGCCTGTATACGACATCGGGTTTT
>DYRE01000195.1 GCA_020718965.1 Desulfomonile tiedjei | reverse complement strand
GATTTCATGCTTCAACGCAAGAAAGAAGGTGAACCAGACTACGCTGACCTGCAGAAAATATTTAAGGCGGGAAAGCGAGGGGCCGACCTGGTCAAGAGCTTATTGACCTTGAGTCGGAAAGCTGAAGCAAAATATATTCCTGTCAATTTGAATCAGGAAATAGTCCAAGTGCAACAACTCCTTTCCCGCACAATTCCAAAGACAATAAGAATCGATTTAGCTCTTAGCGCAAACCTGGCATCAATCAATGCGGACCCGTCTCAGATAGGCCAAGTCCTTATGAACCTTGGAGTAAACGCCAGGGACGCCATGCCGGATGGCGGGACGTTGACCATAGAAACCGCAAACGTTCAACTGGAGCACGAATATTGCAAAGCCCATATTGACGCCATACCTGGAAGTTATGTCTTGTTGACTGTCGCGGATACCGGACAAGGGATGGAAAAGAAAACGCTTTCCCATATATTTGAGCCTTTTTTCAGTACAAAGGAAGCGGGAAAGGGCACCGGGCTAGGGCTTGCCACAGTCTATGGTGTGATCAAACAGCATGACGGTCACATAAACTGCTACAGCAAACCCGGACACGGGACTACTTTCAAGATTTACCTACCTGCAATTGAAACAAAAAAGTATTTGGAAACACCAAGAATTGAGATGGAAATTCCTGGCGGCGCAGAAACCATCCTACTGGTGGATGATGATGACGACATAAATGATCTGGCGGCTACAATTCTTCTCGATTTTGGTTATAAAGTCATCACGGCCTGTAACGGTGAAGAAGCCCTCGAAATCTACCAAAGAAAGGGAAAAAACATCTCGCTCGTCATCCTGGACCTGATCATGCCAGTAATGGATGGCAGACGGTGTTTGGCCGAGATTCTCCGGATCAGTCCTGATGCAAGGGTGATTGTGGCGAGTGGTTATTCAGAAAGCGCCTCGGCAAATTCTATCACGGCAGACGGAGCAAAGGGATTCGTCCAAAAACCGTATAGTATGAAAGAACTCTTGACTTCAATTCGTGAGGTTCTGGATAAAGAGTGACATAGAAGAACTTACCTGAAAGACGATAACAAAAGCCAACACCATCTCATCGATGAATTGAGTGACCTGAGCCTCAAGATGGCTGATTTACAAAATTCTGAGGCTGCTGAACCTGTCATGGGCAAACTTGAAGCCTTGCAAAGATTTCCCCTTTTTATCCAATATATGGTTTGTCCTCAAGTCAATGAGACTTTTTCCTGTCCATTTCCACTAAACCCTTGCGTAGGATCTTGCCAATCGCGCTCTTGGGGAGTTCATCAATGAACTCAACACTCTTGGGAGTTTTGTAATTTGCCATCCGTTCTCTGCAGTAGTCGATAGTCTCCTGCTCTGTAACGGATTGGCCCGGCTTCAGCACAACGTAGGCTTTTACCCGTTCCCCGAAATGGCTGTCAGGGACACCTATGACACATGCTTCGAGGATTTTCGGATGAGCGAACAGAACTTCGTCTACCTCCCGAGGGTATATGTTAAAGCCTCCAGATATGATCATATCTTTTTTGCGATCCACAATCGTGAAATACCCTTCCTGATCTACGGTAGCGATGTCACCGGTGAGAAACCATCGATCCTTGAACGCTGCGGCGTTTTCCACAGGGCGATTGTGGTACCCTTTCATAACTTGAGGACCTTTGACACAAAGCTCACCCGGATCGCCAAATGTCAGAATTTCCCGGTCGGGGTCATCTATATCGACCAGTTTTGCGTCCGTGCTGGGGATTGGCAGCCCAATGCATCCAGGTTTTATTTTCCCTCCTAATGGAATGGCGTGCGTGCATGGAGATGTCTCGGTAAGGCCGTAGGCTTCAGAAATAAGTATTCCTGTCACTGCCTGAAATCCCCTGATCGTTTCCAGTGGCAGTGGGGCCGCAGCGGACAAGCATGCCTTTACCGAATTTAAGCTATACTTCTTGATTGCGGGATGGTTGATCATAGCGTTGAATAACGTCGGAACGCCAGGGATGAACGTCACCTTATATTTGTCGACAGCCTTTAGAATGGCAAGGGCTTCTGGCTTGGGAATCAAGACATTGAGCCATCCGTAAAATATAGACATATTCATGGCCGCTGTAAGCCCGTAAGAGTGAAAGAACGGGAGACATCCAAGAACAATTTCCTTGTCATCAGCGAAGTCCAGGCACCATGACCGTGCCTGTTGGCAGTTTGATGAGAGATTTCTGTGCGTTAGTTCCACCCCTTTCGAAACCCCAGTTGTACCCCCTGTATAAATTAGTACGGCGGTTTCATCCATGCTGGATGGATAATTCTCATTTATTGGCTGGTGGCTGTGGATCAGAGTCGTAAATTCGTAAACATCTTCCTGTCTCGGAGTATCCAGGTGAAGGCCCTTTTTCACGAACGGGAAGAGCTGTTTCAAGGGAAACGGAAGATAATCACGAATGTGGCATGAGATGATACTTTTAATCTCAGTTTTTGACCTCAACTTCATCATCCTGGGCACCAGGGTGTCCAGACAAATAATCCATCTGCATCCACAATCTCGCAACTGATACTCCAGCTCGCGGTCCGTGTAGAGCGGATTATTCGGCACCGCCGAAGCGCCGAGCCGGAAAGCAGCGTACATGCCTACAACCGTTTGCGAGATTCGGTAAAAGTAGCGCAACTCTGTCTCCTGGTCCAACTCCAAGGCTTTTAAGCGCAGACGAGAACTTTGAAACCATTACGTCCAGTTCCTGGTAGCTAATGGTTTTCCCCTGAAAAACCAGGGCAGGATTTTTTGGACTCCTGGTGGCTGTTTGAGTAAGAGCCAAGTGCAGAGGAATGTCCTCAAAATCTATAGTCGCAGGAACTCCAGGGGTATAAGACTTGAGCCATATTTTTTCCATCGCTGTTTCCTCAGTGAAATAATTTGATTCATCAACCTCGGTAGTTATAAAAAGGCGCCAGAAGCTATTTAAAAAATCGTCGATTCTTACCTGTTGAGGTTATTGCCGTCAAAACATCCTCGTATTCCGTTGTCTTTTTCTTCGAGCCTTTTTCAGGAGTATAATTCATGGCCGTTAACCAATAGAAACATCAGCTTTCACCGGATAATACACTTTTATGGCTCCTTGCTTGGCTGAAAAAACAAGTCCCTTCTTTTCGAGGACTTCCAGATGGCACTGAGCTTCGGAAAGCCCCAGAAAAAGGTCTATTCCCTCGAGACAACCAAATATAATGTTGGCCACCCTGAACATTGTCGTTCCGCTTGTAGATCCAGAAGGCGCTTCACTATCTTTAAGGATTTGAAAGATTTTGTCCATCCTTTCTCTGTGATGCGTAAATAGTTCTTCCACCCTTTTCCGGTGATTTGAAAATGGTCCGCCATGTCCTGGTAAAACTTTTGTGACTGGTAACGCCGCAATGAACTCAAGGGATGACAAGTACTGTTCTAGGCTCCGGTAGGCCGGCTTCTCAGCCAGTGTATCCAGCTCCACTAAAGGATTGGAAGTTATTTTTTTCAAAAGGGTGTCGCCCGACAAAAATGTCCCACCTTTTCTGTCGAACAAACATATAGAGCCAGGGGTATGGCCAGGAGTGTGGAGGACTTCGAGGCAAAAATCATGGAAAGAGAATAGTTCACCTCCTTCAAGAGGCTTCACGGCTGAAAAACCACTATAAAATGTCCTGAAACGCTCAGCTATGGAACTCAAAGTTTTTTCGATCATGGATTCAGGAACACCAGTTTCAATAAAAAACCTCCTGATTTTTTCAATCCGACGAATTAAGCCATGCTCCCCCTCGTGGGACATTTTCTCAAAATCCCACTTGTGTATGAACACCTCAGCGCCACTGAGTTCAACTATTCTCGTGACAAGACCGATGTGGTCTGAGTGGGCATGAGTCAGAATTATTCTTCCCAGACCTTCAACCGTACCACCCGTCTCCTTGATTGCCGACTCAACGTCCTGAAAGGATTGAGCTGTATTAACTCCAGCGTCGATAAGTGTGGGTGTTGAGTCTTTGATATAATAACAGTTGACTCGGTCAAGGACAAATGGGCTTCGAATTTCAATTCTATGTATCTTAGTCATCAATCCTTGACCATTAATGAAAATGAAAGAAACTAAGCGAATAAATCAAACTAACAGCTTATTAACTATATATCAAAACTATAGGACTTAATTGATAACTTTTTTGTAATAACACATTGCAAATATATTGCTTTTACCCAAGAATTATAGTAAAATGTTATTATCGTTCGCTTCCCCTTTGGCCCTTGGTGTTTAGTATTCTACACAGATTCCCGTCACGATATGCAACTCTGACGGGATTTCTGTTTTTATTATATTCCTGCAAAATACTGCGTAGCGAAATTATAGATCGGTCTGGCTGGCCCTATTCCTTGATTTCATAATAGTTTTGTAAGACTCCTGTATTTGCCGGAATTTCTGGTTGGCAGCCTGGACCAGGTAATCAGGCAACCCCTTGGGCAGGCTGTCTACGTGACATTCCTTCACAAGAATCCTGTACCGTCGCTTGATGTGGTCGTCAGAATCACTTTGAGAGCATTGTAGTATTCGATAGGCTTCTTGAAGATCATCCGTTGTGTCCGGCGGTCTTACCCGCTCATTTGGCCCTCCAGTCTCTCGCTGCTTTTCGGCTTCCCAGCACAAGCCACACATTCCGTCCCTAAGATCGTCGTGGAAAGTTCTTCGACCACAGTTCACACAGATCGAAAGAGACTCGTTCGGAACGGGACGACCGAACCGCTGTCGGATCATCTTTTCAACTAGCTTCTTGCCATAACTGACCCAG
>DYRE01000194.1 GCA_020718965.1 Desulfomonile tiedjei | reverse complement strand
GCGCCAATGTCCGAAAAGTCGTGGAGCACCTTAGAGTTGAAAGTGACATTATTCGTGAAGCCGTTGAAAGAGGCGACCTGGAGATTGTCGGGGGTTATTACGATATTCGTTCCGGCGTTGTGGATTGGCTGGACAGCTAAGTTAATTCTATATTTTTGACGGCCATTGGGTTATCTCCTTTAAACCATTTCCAATTGAGCTTGACTCACGATAAGGTTGTCTTATTTATCAGACACCTACCTATGGCCAGATCTGCTTCTGAGATTGATTCGCAGTTCACTATTCAGAAACAGGTGATCGTTCTTTTTGGGTAACAGAATAAATTTCAAACGGAAGACGGAGATTTAGGTATGCCTGTCCCCAGTTCCAAAGCTAAAGCATATCTCGAAGCTATTCCGCTGGAGGGGACTGCACTGCCAGAGAATAGGTTCAAATTAAACTCGATCCCCCAATCCATATCCGGAATCGTGACCAGACACAGCTCAATGCTTGTTCAGGTAGTAGATATACTTTTCGACGCCATACTCATTATGAACAACGGTATAATTTCTGAGATAAATCAGGGTTTTCTTTCCATGACCGGGTTCCAGGCTAAGGAAATCTTAGGTCGAAAGATGGCTGACCTTGATGGCTGGGGAGAACTTAACTTCTCCTTGTCAAAAGTAGTCTCCGAGAAGATCGTTACATTCGAGTCAGTAGTTCCAAGGCGACACAGCATACCTGTTCCCGCAACGGTTCGGGCAGTCCGTGCACTGGTTGGCGATTCCTCTATCTTGTTCGCAGTCATAGCGGGAATGACTGAGAACGAGCCTGCATCGGCCGATCTACTCCGATCGGCTGAGCGATATCGGTCACTTTTTGAGTCAGTCAAGGACCTGGTTTTCATAAAGGACAAAGATCTGAAGTTTTCGGACGTCAATCCTTCCATGGGCGATACCTTTGGAATTCATCCCTCTGAGATTGTCGGACGTACCACAGAAGAGGTTTACGGCCAGGAGGTGGGAACCCGGATTCGTGAATGGGATATGCGGGCATTGTCTGGGGAGACTATTGAGGATGAACATGGTGTCGAAATTAACGGTGAACGGCTTATATTTCACGATGTTCGCACTCCTATCAGGAACAGCGCAGGAAATATCGTTGGTGTATGCGGAATTTCGAGAAACGTCACTGAACGGAGACCACATGAGTCGAATTCCGCTATTTATTCAGGCGATTACCGCTCCAAAACCATGAAGCGCACGATGGAACTGGCAAGTCAGGCTTCGGCCAGAGACAGCATTGTCTTGTTACAGGGAGAAAGCGGTTCCGGGAAAGACCACTTGGCAAAATGGATTCATGATCATTCAAAACGATCTGGAAGTCGTTTTCTGGCGATAAACTGCGCCACAGTGCCTCAGGAACTCGCCGAATCGGAACTTTTCGGTCACGAATCAGGCGCATTCACGGGGGCGCGTAGTAGAAAGAGAGGTTTACTGGAACTTGCAGAAGGCGGGACTTTATTATTAAATGAGGTTGGGGAACTCTCTCAATCACTCCAATCCAAACTACTTGTCTTCCTCGATTCAAAGTCGTTTCACAGACTGGGAGGAGAAAGCAATGTAAGGGTTGACGCCCGCATTATAGCTGCAACGCATAAAAATCTCGACGAGGAAGTTGCGACCGGCCGATTTTCCAAGGCCCTCTTTTATCGACTGAATGTTTTTCCCATAGTAGTACCTCCGCTTCGTAATCGTATAGAAGATATTCCTCTGTTGTCTCGAGAACTTGTTGGTAAGGTGTCCAAGGAGATGAACCTGTCAGGAATCCCCAAGCTTGATCAAGAGTCTCTTAGGAAACTAACCCTTTATAATTGGCCGGGCAATGTTCGGGAGTTAAGAAACGTGTTGGAGAAAGGGCTTATACTATGGCAAAGCGGTCGATTGAAACTCGATGTTCCTTCGATGGATTCGCGAACACAGGATTGGTCTCTGAGTCTAGATTTCACACCTGGTAAAAAACTGAACGAATTGACCAGGGAAGTGACAAAATCAATTTGTATAGAAGCCATTCGACGCAACGGAGGAAACAGGACTGCTGCCGCCAAATCTCTCGGAATGTCCAGAGATTCACTTTACAGACACCTTCGGAACCATGATGCACGTGGCACGGACAAACATTGAAATCAAACCCTCTGAATTTTTTGCGAGCAATTTCTACCCGGCTCATGCCAATCAACTGGTTCCCCCGCTCAGGTGTTAGGAGCCCTTTTAGAATATATTTGCGTCAGTTGTTACGCAATTGCCAAACAAGCGTTTCCCAAGACTGTCATTATTAACTGACACAATAACGTGTTGATATAATTACTTTACCTATTTTTAGAGGCTTTTATATGTCTTAAATATAAGACAGTCCTGAACACTTCTCAACTGACTTTAATTTCCCGCCAGCTTATACTTTAAATAACATATCAATATGTCATGGTTTTTTGCTCACAACTCTATCCATGTTTATTTGTGGCGCCGATTTTGCTCATCTTATCTTTTGTCAAACTGGCCTGACCTTTTATCTCAAGTCATAGATTGGCATAGAGTTGAATGTTTGTTCGCATATGCTTCCCAGTTCAGGGAAAAAAGTGAATTCCGAGTTCGTAAGAAATGGTCCTCAATCAAAAGTTGACTTCATAAGGATTCTGCATAATGGGTTCACGCATTCTGGTAGTAGATCAGGAAGAAAAATTCTTGCAGACCTTGGCTAACAGGCTCGAAAGTTCTGGCTTCCCTGTCGAAACTCTGCCTGACGCAAGTGAAGCCTTGCCTGTCATTGAAGGGTCTGACCTGGATGTCCTGATTTTTGGAGAACCTGATGATGGCGCTAACTTTCTGGGACTGTTGTGGGAAATAAAGAGATTGCGGCCTCATGTGGCCATAATCATGCTAACTGCACGCATTTCATCAGATTTTGCTATCCAGGCTATGAAGCTGGGGATTTATGACTGTCTTCCGAAGCCGACAAATATCACTGAATTGATCGAACGCATCAATGACGCAGTATCTCGTGGATCTAAATGATCAAAGTTTTGCAAAGGTAATTAATTTTTATTCTCTGGACTATGAATTTTCTTCAGGAGGCGACTGTAATGGAAAATATCCGGGTCAAGGACCTGATGGTTCCGGTAGAAGGGTACGTTACCATTTCGGAAACAGCTACACTCTACGAAGCGGTGATCAAACTGGAACAGGCCCAACACGATTATGAAGAAGGAAAATGTCCGCACAGGGCCCTATTGGTCACGGGAAGTTCCGGCGATGTAATCGGCAGGATGAACAAGATCGACGTGATGAGGAGTCTTGAACCCAAGTATAGTGAACTGGGAGATTTGAGAAGGGTTTCCGGTTTCGGTCTAAGTCCCGAGTTCATAAAAGTGATGATGGAGAAATTCGAACTATGGGAAACCTCGCTCAACGATCTTTGCCGAAAGGCGGCGGATGTGAAAGTAGGGGACATTGTGGCAACGCCTCTCGAGGGAGAGATCATCGACTCGGAGGCTACATTAAATAAGGCTGTTCATCAGATCATAGTCGGTAATAATCAGTCTTTGCTGGTAAAATCCGGGGGAAGGATCGTGGGCATCTTGCGGCTGACGGACGTTTTTGACGAGATCGCAAGGCGTATGAGGCTCTGCAGGATTCAGTAAATATAACAAGGACAGATAGTTAAGGAGGATTCCTTTTATGAGCGCCGAAGCAGCCATCTCCAATAGTGGAGTAAAAATTAATTGGACCCGTCTGATTGCTCTTTTTACCGGCTTAGGATTGTTCATTGTAATCTACTATTCACCCCAGTGGCCTGACGCCATTGATCCAATGGGCAAGGCCTTTCCTCTATCCGTTCAAGGTAAGGGCGCCATAGCCGTTTTTATGCTTGCGGGGATATGGTGGGTTTTTGAGGTGGTCCCCATCGGGGTCACCAGCCTTGTGATAGGCATAACCCAGGCTCTGTTTATGATCCGACCCGCCAAAGAGGCTTTTAACGATTTCATGGACCCATCGGTCCTGTTCATATTTAGTTGTCTGGTAATCGGTCTGGTTTTCACCAAGACAGGGTTAACAAAACGTCTTGCTTACAAGATGCTCGGCGCAATAGGTGAAAAAACAACCAACATTTACCTGGGCATATTCCTGCTCATAACTCTTCTTACGCTCATAATGGCTCACACAGCGGTAGCGGCTACCATGTATCCTCTTCTCCTGGCTGTCATGAGCCTTTACGGAAACGAAGACAGGCCAACCAGATTCGGCAAGGGGCTTTTTATAGGAATGGCGTACGTATGCGGCGCCGGCAGCATCATAACCCTGCTGGGGGCGGCGAGGGGAATTGTGGCTGTAGGTTTTTTCAAGGAAATGACTGGGGTGGACACTCCATTCTTCACCCTGACCTATTACATGGCGCCAATTGGGTTGCTTATGGTATTCCTGCTGTGGGTCTTCTTCGTGGTTCTGTTCAAACCTGAAAAATCTCACATCCATGGTTTGAAGGAGCGAGTTAAGGAGCTGAGCGCAAACCTCGGCCCAATAACAAAAAAGGAAATACTGAGTGTTATAATAATATTCGCTGCCATACTTTTCATGTCTTTGCAGGTCACCATCCCGGCTCTCAGAAAAATAGACAAGAGCGCTATAATCCTTATGTCCACAGTGCTTTTCTTTGTCTTCAACATACTCGACATCGAAGACCTTGAACTGATCCCGTGGAACATAGTGCTTCTTTTTTCAGGCGCCATGAGTATCGGTTTCTGTTTGTGGCAGACCGGAGCGGCTGAATGGATGGCTGTAA
>DYRE01000193.1 GCA_020718965.1 Desulfomonile tiedjei | reverse complement strand
CAGGGCAAGTCCGTCTCATACGCGTCCATCTTGACCCAAACATCTGAAAGGTCGTTGATGACGAACATCTCGGTTCCTTCTTTGACGAACTGTCCGAGTATCGCGTTTTTCTTTGTGACTATCCCGGTGATCGGCGCTTTGAGCGTTACATAAAGAGTAGGACGCTTCTGCGCCCTAATCTGGTCGATTTGTTCACGATCCAATCCATACTGGATCAACTTCTCTTCGGCCCCTTTTATGACAGATTGGTCATCCGGATCGGTCTTAATAGTCTCGAATAACTCAACCTGGCTCTTGATTAAGGTAGGGCTCCATATTTTGACCAAGGGATCCGACTTGTTAACCTTTTCGCCTGTAAAATTGACATAAACCTCATCGAGTCTACCCTCTATCCGCGATGCAATCACAGCTTGGCGGGTTTCGGACTCAAACACCATTCCCACCATGTGAATTATGGCTTTGGCTCGTTCTCTCCTGACTTCGGTAGTTTCGATTTCAGCGAGTTTCCTGGCAGCCTCGGACATTGAGAGTGTGGATGCTCTGCGTGTATCTTTTGATTCTGAGCCAACTGTTTCGAGAGGGATGAGGTCCATGAAACAAATCGGACACTTGCCGGGGTTGGGCATTCGAATTTGAGGGTGCATGGCGCATGTCCAAACCGTGGACTCATGGTCATGGTTTGATTTCTTTTCAATTAAGCGCACTTGCGCTTCATTAATGGTGGATTGGGCTCCAATCTCAACACTGGTTCCCGGAGTTGTTGGAGCCTGTGAGAAATAGTATCCGGCCAGGAAGGCCACCAATATCAGTCCTACCCATAATGCGACTAATGTCTTGGGATGCCTGGGTTTCGAATCCATCGTATTCATTGGTGGCCTCCGTGGGTTAAGCAAGCCCCGGCACGTATTGGCGTCGGGAGAGAAACGTTGAGAACCTATACAGCCAATCTGATCGGCGTTTCGGTATATTTTAGACGCCCATCAGCCACCTCTATTATTCTATCCGCGAATTCGGCGTTTGTCTTGCTGTGAGTAACCATTACTATGGTTTGTCCTTCAGAATTCAGTTTCATCAAAAGTTTCATGACTTCTTGGGAATTTCTCGAATCAAGGTTGCCTGTAGGTTCGTCGGCGAATAGTATGGGTGGTTCGTTAACTACCGCCCTGGCAATGGCCACTCTTTCCTGTTCACCGCCCGAAATCTGATTCGGCAGTCTTAGAGCCTTATCTTTGAGGCCTATTCTTTCCAGGGCGGATAGGGCCAATTGTTTCTTTTCCTTTTCAGTGTGATGTGTGACGGCTAAAGGTAATTGTACATTTTCTATTACATTCAAGTAAGGAACAAGCTGAAAAGACTGAAATATAAATCCCATGAATTCCCGCCTGAAATCGGCCAGTTTGTTTCGTTTCAAGGAGTATATGTCAATGTCTTCAATTTTTATAAAGCCCTCTGTCGGACTTAGTAGTCCGCCCAACATTGATAACAGGGTACTCTTCCCGGAACCGGATTCCCCCATAATGGAAATAAATTCACCCTGCCTGATTGAAAGATCGATCGAACTGACTGCGACAACCCTGGCGTCGCCTTCGCCAAATTCTTTTTTAACGTTTCTGGCTTCTATATAACTCATAATCAATCTCCTATAAGGTTCGTAGCGCTTCACTCGGGTCCATTGCCGCAGCGGCCCTGGCGGGATAAAAGGATGCAAGCAGGCCTATGAGAATGGCCAGAAAAACAGAACCAACCGCCATAGTGTAATCAAGCGTCAAATGAGGGGAGTGCTCGGATAGAGCGTTGAGTATCCCGTATGTTACTCCGATACCAACCAGGTAACCGAGAACGCCGGCCGACAATGAAACCAGGGAGGCCTCGAGCAGTATTATTTTCATGATATGGGAACTGCGGAAACCTATTGCGCTAAAGATCCCGATTTCTCTCGTCCGTTCATTAACACTTCCCATCATGGTCACGAAAACAACCATGGCCCCAACTAACAGCACCAGTCCCGATATCCCCAGCGACAACCGTTTAAAACTGTGTAACGTGTCCATTCTGCCTTCCACGACTTGCTGAACAGCGGTAACTTTTCCTGTTGGAATCTTTTCTGACAATTGACGCACGATTTCAGAGATTGGACAATTTTTACAGAGAGCCGCAACTTCGACCATTGAAATCTTTCCTTTTTTGTCGAAGATTTCTTGCGAACCCGGTAGTGACATAAAGACCAAACTGTCGTCCTGCGAGCCGGTAGGCTCAAGAATCCCTGAAACCGTGAATTCATAGTCCTTTATGTCCAGCTTGGATCCTAAACCGGCCTTCAATCGCTCTGAAGCATCGTGCCCCATAAGAATTTCCGAGTCCGATTCTGGAGCGCTTCCATTAATCTTCCACCACTTTTTGAGGGCTAGTTCGGAAGTGAAATCAACGCCAACAGCAAGAGCCTTATGACCTTGAGTTTCAAAAACCCCAAAAACCTTTGCGCTGACCAATCTGATATTAGCTGCATTTTCAATGGTTTTTATTTTTGATAGATCTTCTTGGGAAATTTCTTTCTGATCAAAGGACAATCCTCCAAGATCAAGACCGCCGTAGTTAAGAGCAAGCCCTTCGGATCGAGGGGTAATGAGTATGTTGGCCCCAAATTCGTCCATTTTGTGAGCCATGTCTTCCGTCATGGATTGTGTTGTAGAAAGCATGGCTACGACCGCGGCCACACCAACAAGTAAACCGATTACGAGGAAAATTACCTTAGCTTTACGACGTCTCAGGTTATTTATGGCTATATTATGCAGTTTCATTTCTTTGCCTTTCTACTGGAAGTATTTTGCGCCCAAGAGGAGATCTCGTTGATCAATTATCACTTTGCCATCTTTGACTGTTCTCCTAAGCGCTGATGGATTACATCCTCCAGTAACCTCGTTAACTTTGACGCTTTTGAATTTCATGCCGCAATTCAGACAAATCATGTTGTTCCCTTGCTGAGCATAGCCTTTCTTGGCTCGATAGCAGACTTCGCATGCGTCGAAGGCGGCCCTGATAACTCCATCCGAACTCTTGATCACGAAAAAACGGATCGACTGATTTGGCGACATTCTGAAATTAAAATGCCGTGCTTTGCCATCCTGAAATTCTGAAACAGGGAAGGCAAACAAGCCGTTTTGGGGTTTAACATCAACTGCCGCAACAGTGAAATTGTTGGCAAACGCTTCCTGATGTGTCGCTAGCAGAAGAACAGCAATTCCGATGAGAGCTAGAGTTGTCGAAGGTGTTAGGATTTTTGCCAACTTGCTGAAATTTTGCATTGTTAATTCCTTTTCGTTGCAGATGATTTTGATTGCTGATGTAATTAATCAGTTTTAGCTAGTAGACGGTTGAGTTCTGTGTCTGACGCTATCATTCGCGGCCAGAAGACTTTCCAGTCGTCCTGACCGGTTAATGCGTGTATTTTCTCGCGAACGCCGAGGTCAAAGATGACGACATCGGAGTCCTTGAACAGACTTCCGACCAGTTCAATAGCCTTTTGTCTTCTTTGAACAGGATCCTGAATATCTTCAGGGATTTTGTCTTCGAGGAATTTATGGATTCCGAGTCGTTGGCCAACAACCTGTGTGAATTTCTCTAAAGAACCGAATTGATCTTTGACCTTTTCCGTAAACTGATCTGCCGTCATTGAACGGCGTTCCATGATATTTTGAATTTCCGTAGTCACTTCCTGTGGTTGTACTACGACCATGTTCTTGTCCGCCGCTTGCAGGAGGATTGTTTTCCCAATCGTGGAGAAGAGAACCGACTGGACTTCTGAATCCTTGGAGGTGGTTAGGTCGATGTCCAGACCAGTTTTGAGATCGGCCATCAAAACCGGCCTGCCGTTTACGGAAGCCACCACAAGATCATCCTTACCAACTAGAGCGGGTTTGAAAAGGCCATCCAATTTTACGGGGTAACCCGCTTTTTCTATCACCTTCTCTATTTGTTCAGGGGACGTTTTCTTTTCATAAAATTTTACGGTTATTTCCCTGCCCGCCAGACTGATGTCTGTTTCAACAACGCCAGGGGCCTTTTCGGTAGCTTCTTTGATAGTTATCACACAGGCGGGGCACGTCATGTTGTCCACGGAAAAGCGCGAAGCAAGCAAATCTCCGGACAACATGGCGTACACGAAGTAACCACCAACCGCCGCGATCGCAATCACAACGAACCCCATGACAATTTTCTTCAGCTTTGCGGTAGTTACCTTCTTTTCCTTGTCTTTCAGAGTATCGAGGGCAATTTTCTTGATTTGTCTTTCTTCAGACATATCCAGGCTCCTTGGAATAGATTATGATTTCCTGTCCGTTTTGATCCGACTTCCTGAATAAAACTGGAAGTCGTTACAATAACAGCAATAAAGTTAGTGAGTTAATATGGGGATAGCGAAGAAGGAGTTATAGAATCAGAAACGAAGGCAGCAGTGTCGGAGAAATGTTTGGTCTGGAGCGGAAAAGACTGACGCCATTACGACCGGCGGGTGTTCTGAATGGCGCAATGCAAAGATGTCAGTTGCGATGGACTGATCGGTGACTGACTTTGATAGCCTTTCATTGGCAAGGTTTTCAGATATACCGACCAGTTGAAGGTTTTTCAGGCAAGAGCAATTGCCGCAATCAAGACTAACCCCCCCGCTAAGGTTACACGGCCTTTCCAGCGGGGTAGGGATAGCACAACAACTTGGGACTTGAACCATTTTCGCAGAGCAGCATGGCTTAATCGGGGCAGACGCTTCGTCTAAAGCCTTGAATGAATGCGTGGCTGAGGACGAACGGCTTGAGCAACAGCAGGGG
>DYRE01000192.1 GCA_020718965.1 Desulfomonile tiedjei | reverse complement strand
CGACTAAAAGTGAGTAAGCTCTTAACGAGTTCCGCCCCTCGTTTGCCTGCCTGATATATCTGCTGAATACCGGCATAGTCGGCTTCTCCTTCTTTCTTGTGTTTTAGCATGATCTCTGAGCGACCCAAAACAACCTGAAGTAGGTTGTTGAAGTCGTGAGCAATGCCCCCGGCCAGAGTGCCAATTCCTTCCATCTTCTGGGCCCAGAAAAGTTGTTGTTGAAGTTCAATCTCCACAGTTCGGTCTCTTTTTACCGCCACATAGTTGACAATCCTGCCTGTAGGGTCTTTAACAGGAGAGATTACGGCTTCCTCCCTGTAGAGAGTTCCGTCTTTCCTCCTGTTTACGAGTCGGCCTCTCCAGGCTTCTCCCCTTTCGATGGTTCCCCAAAGTTCTCTGTAGAATGTCTGGTCATGATACCCACTCTGCAATATTCGGGCGTTTTGTCCTATGGCTTCGTCTTCAGTATAACCGGTGATCTCTTCAAACGCCGGATTCACATATTCTATGTTTCCTGAGCCATCAGTAATCATTATGCCTTCCGCCGCTTGTTCAACCGCAGTAGATAACAGCCTCTGTATTCTTTCAGTGCGTTGCCGCTGGTCTATTTCCGTTTGCAGTCGCAAGTTCGTTTCAGCAAGTTCAGTAGTCCTTTCTTTGACCCTAACGTCGAGTGTGTCGCGAGCTTCTTCCAGTTGTCCATAGATTATGGATTGCTCCTTCAGTCCTTTGAAGATAACTGACGCCATTATGGCCAACCCTAGTATCAAAACTGCGAAAACCATTCCCCACAGGGATCCCGAATGTTCACCGAGATATTTTGAAGTTGGGGCTACACTCACCAAATGAAATGGCGAAAGCGGTATCTTTCCACCGGAAATAGCCAAAGGAGTGTCCGCCGGTTTCAGTCCGTGGTTATGGCTCTCAATTACCGGTGACCCCACCAGCAGCGTCGGTGAAACCCCAAGAATTTCTAGAACCGGCTTTCCGAGTAATTCCTGGGGACCAACTACCCACGTACCTCTAGAATCGGCAATTCCATGAAATTCATTACTCTGGGGAATTGATTGGCGCTGTATCTGCGCCTGGATGGTCCGAGCATCCAGTCTCATTAGCAAATATCCCTTCACCTGATCCTTGTAGGTGAACTTCCTCAAAATAAAAACAGCTAAATCTGTGTCTGTTTCCGTCACGCCAAACGCCGTTGATGGTTCAGACATTTCAGGGATTTTCTCCAGCAGGTTTGTGTCTATCCATCCCGAATTCGAAGAAGACTCGGTTTCAGCGACAAAGCTCATATCCATTGCGTCGACAAAAGTTATCTGTTGAAAAACGGGGAGGTTTCTGGCACGCACATTCCTCTGGAACCTTTCGAACTCATCCCTGATTTCGGCCACAGCGACCGCCAGACCGTATTCCAGGGACATCTTAAGCCCTTTGTTATGATAGTAAGCGTGGAGTGCCCGGCTATTCAGCAGTGTTTCAGCATCGCTGATCCGTTTCTCAAAATACTCTTCCAGAATCGAAAGATGAGTTTTATTGTGATGGGCAAAGGATTGGCGACTGGCTTCTACAAGTGAACCTGAAGTATGATAGACCCGAACCAGGAGATAAGCCATGGAACCGGAGAGAATCACCAGCATGGCTCCAAGGAGCCAATATAACTTTACAAACCTTCGGGGATTTGTATCCAGACTTTTTCTTGATTGGGCCATCAAGCCACCATCTGTGTGTTACTTTCCGGCGTTGGGAAAATAATTTGTGGTTAACGGGTAGTATTTGATGATTAACTCTCTTAGCGTACCATCGTCTCTCAGTTTTCTGAGAAAATTGTTAAAAGATTCCAACAATTCTGGAGAATCCTTGGAAACGCCAAACGCCATGAACTGTTGCTCGGTAATTGCTCCGATAACTTTCACCTTCGTGGGATACTTAGACAAGGCCAAAAGGGCATCGGGAGCATCCTGGAGTGTTAGCTCGCATTCTCCCTTGACTATCGCCGCCGGCAGGTCGTTAAGCTGTAACCCCTCTTTATATATGGCGGAGCAATCCTGCAAATTGTAAAGATCCGGGTCTAGGCATGTTTCTCGAATACCCAGAATCTGGCGTCCAGCTAAAAGATTCTTTGTCATTACCACGTCTTTTTTCTGATCACCACTTGGAGTAATGGGATTCAGCGCGGAATCAGCTCTCGCTAACACCCAAACGGCTGTGGGAAAATATGGGTCCGAAAAATGAATTACTTTCCTACGCCAGGGCAAGACGGTTAACCCATTCCCAATAATGTCACCCTTCACCGTGGTCTCCCCAATGATTTCAACATCATCTCCTTTGGGGATTAGCTTCTTTCCGGAAAGATCACTTATTACAGTTCCCCATGAGGATAGAACATGTTCATATCGAACTCCGATCTCTGATGAGTACATCCTGAGTATTTCCACGTCCAAGCCATCACCATCGCCGGTCACAAAATTGGAATAGGGAACCCCCAAGTGTCTCAACACTCCGGATTTTTGGATATGGCTCAGATCCGCATGTATCTCCGGCGTTACGAACCATCCCATGACCAGGGTCACTATTGCGGTTAGAACGATCCTGAACATAAGCGCCTGCTTTCGACCAGTGGACATGATTTACCAAAAACTATTAAAGATCTGCTGGCTGCATGAATTCATGCCTGGCGATAATGTCAAATATAACACGTGCCTAAAAAGATTCAAGGAGATTCATCACGCAAACCGTGACATCGGAGTATGCCGTTTAATATCGGGGAATAGCGTTCACGAAACTTCGTCTATTCTAAGTAAAACCACGTCACCAAATAATTCGGTTGATATTAGTAAATCTATTTTTTGACTTTCAGGTTCATTATTAAGTTGCGCCAGGCGTTTCACGATCGTTTGGCCAGTTTCAAAAGTTTCAGTCACCGTCTCTCTAACGGCGCAATTCTCACAGCAGATCGTATTTCCACAACCCTCAGGAAGTAGCGCCCAATGGCAATTGAGAACATCCCCACACCTGAATCCTTCGATTCGTGACAACTCCTTTTTCAAAATTTCACGTGCCTGCTTATTGGCGGTTTTGATCCGCATATCGGGGTCGGCTACCAAAACTGGAACACCCAGGTCATCCAGAAATTCCCGCAACGGCAATCCAGACCTGGAAACGACATCAAGGGCGCATTCCCGGCATATTCCATGACTGATGGCATGCTTGTCGACCAAACTGGATTCAACCTCACCGAGGCTTTTTTTACACCAAGCGCAAACTCTTTTCATGGCGCCAACCATTTCATTTTTATTAAACGGAGAAATTCTCTAAGCATAAATAACATATAACTACAAGAATTACATTCTTTGTTCTGGAACAGTAAATATTCCACAGGCTCATACGATGATAAGCTCAAACAAGCAATTCAAATTTATGATACTTATTGTTGATATATAACATATAGATAAGTATGTTATATATATTAGTAATTAATTTATTTTAACAACATACTATTTTAACAATTTAATATTGAATATTATCTGATTTAATGATAGGACGCAAAATGGTTTAGGGGAAAACCGTTCTCCAACACGATAATTCGTCTCAGGGACTTAGGATGAAAGTGATCAAGGCATTTGAATTCAACGACGCCTGTTTCACCTTGCCGGTGTATGATGGCAGTCACCAGGGCAACGTTGCCGCATGGATGAAAGTAGTAGATCACATCAGGTGGCGAACCCCTTCTCTATATAAACCTCTTCTAAATAGAGTACAGTGTTTCAACGAAGGCCAAACGGATGAAATTGACGTTGTTTCTACCCTGTTACAGGAGAAATTTCAATTCGACGTTCACGTAATATGGCGACATACTGCGGCTACGCTTCACATGTTTTGCATGGTTTCAGCGGACCGTTGTTGTTCAGGCGTCTCAGTTGAACCAGCGCAGGCTCAAGGGCAAATATGTAATTAAATTACCCCAAGATTGAACAGTAGTTTTCCCTCTGACCATTTACTCTTCTGGTTTTCAGTTATTGATTTTTATTGATTTTTAGATTGACAAATTTCTTTGTGTAGTTATTTTGTACACAAGAGGTTTTTAGTGGTAAATTATGGCGATTGCATAGTCTTTTTGCTGGCGAAGGCATATCAGCAGGCTCACCTGCACTTGAAGAAACATCTTTTGCCTTACGGGTTAACTCCAGTCCAATATCTTGTCCTTGAAGCCATTAGCGAGGAGGAAGGCCTTTCGGCCACTGAAATTGGC
The DNA here is from genome assembly GCA_020718965.1 of Desulfomonile tiedjei. Taxonomy (GTDB): domain Bacteria; phylum Desulfobacterota; class Desulfomonilia; order Desulfomonilales; family Desulfomonilaceae; genus CAJBEZ01. Next base: position 573 of record DYRE01000192.1, on the reverse strand, counting down.
CGTAAAGTTTCTTTGGACAGCGCCACGCTCTCGGGAATTCTTGACAGACTCACCGAAAGGCATTGGATCCTCAAGGAATTGGATCCTCAAGACAGAAGATCTTTAAGGCTCTATTTGGGAGAAAAAGCCAAGTCTTCACGAGAAGAGATGGTGGGTGTAAGAGAGCGATCGAATGCCGAAATCCTTGAAGGCTTTTCGGTTGAAGAGAGGGTACTTCTGAAGAGATTACTCAAGGATTTGTCCCGCTACGGTTTCACAGACAGATCCATTTAGTATGCAAGATATACGACATGTGTGGTCAGGTTTGGCGTCCTAAATGCAACAGCGACTCAATTCCAGTCTTGATAAGAGTCAAATAAACAACTAATGGAAATAGAAAACATACGATTAACAAGTAATCTTTCTCTGATTGTCGGGACTGATCGAGGTCGTTTTCCCATGTCCCACAGTTTTCTCGTGAAGGACAAGGTGTCAGCGTTAATTGATACTGGGCGCAGCCTCGAACTGCTCAGAGAAATGGACAGAACATACGGCATAGACTTGATCATCAATTCACACTGTCATCCCGACCAC
>DYRE01000191.1 GCA_020718965.1 Desulfomonile tiedjei | reverse complement strand
ATTATCAGGAACCCAACGGCCAATATAAGCGCGGAAAAAAACAAAACGCCGTAAAGAGATTTTTTTCCATCTCTCAACTCAACTGTCCCCAGAATGTCAACAAGCAAGCCGTTCCAAGAATCAGCGCAAAAACGATCAAGTCTAATGTCCTGCGCATACTTAGGAAGGGTATCATCGACACAATCAACAAAGTAACAAGAGGAATAATCAAACCCGCCAATTCAGGTGAAAGTGTCTTTAACATTTGTTGAATACCAACAAAAATCCAAGGGGCCTTAACACTCTCGTCCGGTATACCACCAGGGTTGGCCGCCCCTCCCATCGGCGCGTCGAAACTCGCGGAGAATAAAATTAAAATAGCGCAACCCGCCAACAGGGCTGTAAGCTCTTTTCTAACTAAATCAGGCGTGGTTCTGATCTTGGGTATCTTTGTCATTAAATTGACGTCTAATATAATCGAAGATGCAGATAGAACAACCAGGGAAAAGTTATTGAGATTACTGGATCACCGATTACCTGAGGCCTCAGTCCTTGACCACACGGAAACCTACTGTTCGATAGTAACCCCTAGGCACAGCCTTATGAACATTCTGAATCCTCCTTGATGAAACAGGAGAGGCCCATGATCCACTTCTTAAGATCTTCTCCTGGCCCAAAGATGGTCCAAGAGGGTTTTGCGAAGGACTCAATGCGTAATAATCCCTGCCATACCAATCTGAACACCATTCCCAGACGCTCCCAAACATCCCGGTAATCTGAAAGACCCCTGAATCAGAGGTATAAACTGGGCCCGGTTGCTCTTCGGCTGAAAGAACCACGTTATCTTTTGGAGTGGTAATTGTGGTGTAAAGTGCGGCTTTCTCCCATTGCGCCGATGTAGGCAAGCGACCACCGGCCCATTGGGCGTAGTCAGAAGCTCCAAACCATGAAATGTGGGTAACGGGTCTGTCTGCGTAACCAGGTCGAGGTTGAAATGTCCCTGCGACCTTTATTATTGGAGAACTTTCATCGTCGATTCTAACGCTCGGCAGACCATCACAGGAGATCTCGCCCTGCTTGTTGAGGAACCTGCAAAATTCAGCGTTGGTAACCTCGTGTTTAGATATATAAAAATCTCCAAGATAAACCGTGTGCCAGGGCCTTTCGTCCGCTCTTCCGATTCCGTCCGGGCTCCCCATTTCAAAAGGTCCCGCCGGTATTAGTATCATTCCTTTGTACTTACCTGAACCTTCGGCCAGGTTGCTCGGGCTGGAGACAACTTCACTTTCTTTTGTTGGTTCCGCGGACCGGGGAACAGGAGGGAGTGGAAACGAAGGGCCCGAAGGACAGCTTGGAAGCAACGGACACGAAAATCCTTCATCTTGATAATTGGGAGCTATCAAAAGTGAATTCCCCGCCCCAAAAGCACCGCCCGACGCGGATAGTTTTTCCTGATTGTTTTTTCCGTGGACCACGCTTGAATATGTAGCGAATGTGAGGATAAATACCAATGTTACCAGTATTAATAAGGCTCTCATAATTTGTAATCTAGCGTTTCTGAAATCTTCGAAAAATGATTTTTAAACTATAGTCGGAAAAATTCGGATCAACTCTTATTTTGCCCCATGTTTGATCAGAATTTCCGTTATCTCCTTCAAATCGTTTTGAGTGGAGTAAGTAAGGGCTGTTTCATTATCCTTGTCCTTTGCTGAAACATCAGATCCTCGGGACAACAATAATTTTACTACGTCTACACATCCCATTTTCGATGACTCGATAAGAGGAGTAGATCCATCTGAGTCAGCCAGGTTAACTTGGGCTCCTGCATCCAACAAAACCTTCACTATCTCGACAAACCCTTTTCTCGACGCGGAAAGTAGAGCTGAATCGCCATATTCATCCTGAAAGTTTGCGTTAGCGCCTTGGGCAAGAAGTTTCTCAACCTCTTTTTTGTTTCCGTTCTGAGCCGCCTCCATGAGTGAAAAACTCTTCGGAAATCCCTGCGTTTCCGAAATAGGCGGAACAGCCAGTAAGATAAAGTGTACAGCAACAAACGCTATCAAGGAAACTATTGATAACATAGTAGAGGAACGACCGACACGGTTCAACATCAGGAAGTTATTCATAGCGATGATGTAATACCTCTCATGAGATATACTGTAGTGTAAAGACTCTACATTAAAAATAGATATAGATTAGAAATGTCAAATCAATTAATTGTATTGATCAACCCATTAGGATTACCAGAAATATCAAACATGACGCATCAGCACTTCACCTAAATGGCCAAGTTTATCCCTATAAATTGGCTTATTGCAGGATTTTCTTCAGATGATTCGCGATCCGCAACTACATGAAGATCAGGGAAAAAACGGCCGATCCCTCCAGGTGGAACTAGATAATCACGGCAAAAATCTGGTCGGTCGCTCAGATGAAGGTAATTAAATGTTGAGTAAACGAGTATGCCTTTAGGCTTCAACGCTGCCCTGATGGAAGCGACAATTCTTTGGGAAAAGAAATAGAATACAGTTACAACGTCGTATGTATTTCTTTGAAGGGGATAATAATCTAGATCTACAACGGCAACGCCTATGGAAAGATTCTTACGGACAAGTTGATTCATCAATTTTCGCAAAGCGACTTCGCTGGTGTCAAAAGCGTCAACCCAGTAACCGATTCCAGCAAGAAACATGGACGCTGATCCAAGCCCGCAAGCCAGGTCAAGGGCTCGGCCTGAACTGAACAATTCTCTAAATTCGAGCAACAAAGGATCAGGAGAAAGTGAATCCGATATCTCATCAGAGTATCTGCGATCCCACTTTTCCCGATCAGATTTCAATTTAGCGTCAAAGCCTCTCCGTAGCTGCTAACTACAACAAATCATCCATCGAGCAACCCGCGTTCTTTTTCCGAAAACCAGGATTCGGGATTTTCGAAATACATCTTGAGGTCTTTCAAGGCGGTGTAATGTCCTCGCTCTTCGCTTATCATAAGGCCTATAAATTCTTTTTCCAAGGGATCCGTAGCTTTATCAAGCTGGTCCTCATAAAATTTTATAGCTCCCTGTTCCATGTCAACGCCTATTGATAGTGCCTCTATGTCGGAGTTATCGCCGTCGACCCTGGACCCAACGGTTTCGATTCTCTTGCGAAACAGCTTGGCAAGATCCTCATTTTCAACTTTAAACTCTTTCCAGTGCGAATCCCATTTTTGCCCCTGGGATAACGCTTCAAAAATTTCCTTTATTCTTTTTATGTGTGAGCCTTCATCAGCCATAAGGGTCCTGAATATTTCCCGCCCAAGTGGATTCACACATTTTTCAGAGGCCTGCTTATAGAATTCCTGGCCTTTTTGTTCTTTTTCCAGAGCTGCGGTTAACATCGACAGCGCCTTGTTTTCATGGTGACTCATCAGTTCCTCCTCAAACTATAGATTGGATTTAATAACGTCGCCATTAATCAGGTAATTTCACCAATGCATCTATTTTAGCGTGAGACATTTCTAAGCTGTCTGTGTAGTTGTAGGATAAACGAAGGTCCTTGTTGCAAGCTCCCTGTCTATCATAAATAGTCCCCCGCCTTTGTCACCCGCCAGTTTTAGCCTTTGGACCACGTCATTGGCCGAGGCTTCTTCTTCCACCTGCTCATTGACAAACCATTGCAAGAAACTTGATGAAGCGTGGTCTCTTTCAGCCATGGCAAGATCGACGAGCCCATTGATCAGCGATGTAACTTTCTGTTCATGCCTGTAAGCTTCTTCAAAAGCATGCGCTGGCGAATCCCACGATGTTGGTGGACAGTCAATAGCTTGGAGTGTTACGTCCCCACCGCGTTCATTCACGAAATCAAAGAACTTCATTGCATGGATAAGCTCTTCCTGTGCCTGGCACTTCATCCAGTTGGCGAAACCGGGAAGATTGATCGAATTAAAATAAGCGGCCATAGATAGATACAGATATGAAGAATAAGTTTCGGCGTTTATCTGGTTATTAATGGCATTCTGTATGTTTTTGTTAATCATTTTCGGAACCTTTCTATTTAATTTATTTAAAACTCATCTGGACTTACAAATTAATTGATGCCCTTTATATCTCCTGGATTCATTATTACCATGTTAAAGCGCTTTTCAGCCAGGATTACTATACCAACTAATCCGCCGTCGTGGTGGTCTGAGAATGGGTTGATCCCCTGTTTCCATAGATCATAAAATATATTACCGGAACTATAATCAAAGAGAATACCGTTGAAGCAAAAGCTCCAAAAATAAAGGACCATGCCAGGCCTGAAAATACCGGATCTAGAGTAATTACCCATGCTCCGAAGATAGCGGCTCCTGCGGTTAACAGTATCGGAGTAAATCTTACCGCCCCCGAATCAATTATCGCTTCTTTTAGATCAACGCCTTGTCCCACCTTGACGTGAATGAAATCTATCAGGATTATTGAGTTTCGAACTACTATTCCAGCTAAGGCAATCATGCCTATCATAGCTGTCGCTGTAAAGAAGATTGAATCTGTATAAGGGCCTATCTGTTGAGCTTTAAGCAGATTTAGTATTGCGAATCCCGGCATAATTCCTATCAGAGTCAGAGGAATGGCCACCATGATCACCAGCGGCACTAGAAATGATTCTGTTTGTTGAACCAGAAGCACGTAAATTAAAGCCAAAGCTACCAGAAAAGCTATTCCCAAGTCACGAAAAACGTCCAGCGTTATTTTCCACTCGCCCTCTCCCGCCCAATTCACTTCATAACCCTTGGGAAGATCCAGTTTTTTTACAGCAGATTGCAGTTCCAGTATCGCGTTTACGGGACTTAGTCCGGCTGTTTCGCCTGTAACAAAAACTACCTGAT
>DYRE01000190.1 GCA_020718965.1 Desulfomonile tiedjei | reverse complement strand
ATGCAGGTAGACGATGCGGTGCTTTCCCTTGGATTGCCGATGGCGCCGTTTGACCTGCTTGCCTTTGTTGGCACCGCTGTGGCCTTCCATGTTCTGGAAACCTGTAACAAAGCTTGGCCAGAGCGCTTCCCGATCAATGACAACCTGAAAAAGATGGTGGACGCTAAAATCGGGGCTATATACAATGGCATGGGGCCTGGTAAGGCGCTGAATCCGAAGGTGGCCGAAATATTTCAGAATCGCGGCGACAAGCAATTTGTCAAGGAAGAAATTGTTGACAGGATTCTGACCAGCCTGACTCTCGAAATCGATAGAATCCTTCAGGAAAAGGTAGTGTCAGACCCGAAGGATATAGACACAGCGATGATTCTTGGCGCTGGGTGGCCGTTCTTTAACGGTGGCGTCACTCTTTATCTTGATGTCGTCGGCTACACCCCCAAGGTCTTGCAAAAGGTGTTCTTCACATTCTAGATTTCTGGGGCCACGGTGTTCTGCAAATACAAGAATGCTGCCATACTATTATGGCAGGCTCCCTCTTTTCTCACAATTTAGTCAAACACAAAACAAAACCCCGTCTCGCAAATTGCGGCACGGGGTTTTAGAAAATTCCCAGGAATAAAATCTATTTGGAGACATCCTCCAACGAACACAAGGAATCGGAGATCTTTACCGCGTATTCAGCGATACCCTTAAAGGAATCAAGAATTTTCAGGTAAATAGCTGATGCGTCCGGAGAGCAAAATCCCCTTTCCATTCGTTCCCAATGGTTCAAACGGTTTTCTTCAGCCATTTCAGCTAGTTTGTTACTTTGGCTTTTGATGTGATCGAGGATTACCAGATTACATGTGACGAGCGAATCCCCAACATTGCGTAAAAGATCAAGTGTTACACCGAGCATGTCCATAAGTTCAGATTGCGCTTTGTCGCTGAACAGGATCCCTTCTTTCACTTTAATCTTCTGACAAGCCAGAATGTGCTCAAACATAACGCCAATTCTCTCAACCCGGCTTGGAAGTCTTACAACAGTCTTGAAAACATTCTGACCAAATGTTTCTGACACTTTAAGAATACCTGAGGTTGAAGCGCGCTCCAGGCGTCCTATCTCCTGAAGGAGTTTTTCACATGTTTCATGTTGTTGAGTCGACTCGCTCTGAAATCCAAGAGATATCATTTTGGTCAGATCAATAAGTTTGCTGACCATGATGACGAGAATTTCCTCCGGAGACTTAGAAGTCAACTCATCAACATCTTCGGTCTCGTCTGATTTTGTTATTTCAGAATTGAGCTTCGGGCTAAGAATACGAAAAGGATTCCATACGTAATTTTTGTCCTTCATTTCGTGAGCCTCCTTCCAGGGCCGAGCTATGTCTTGTTTTTCAAATAGAAAGTTGAACTGCTAGTTCTATTTTGCATGCGCAACTGGAATCTTAGTGAGTCTGCAGCCAGATTATATTTAAAAGCGCGATGTATCTGATGGCCTGACCTTTTCATTTATACCGTTTTTTCCATTTCAGACTGCTGCTGAGCCTTGGCCGCCACTTTTTTGCGGGCTTGTTCCTCTTTTATAGCCTGTACTTCTTTAGCTTGACGTTCAGGATCCCTATACCTAAAAACGAACTGTTTGCTGCAAGCCCATACAGCCGCCTTGGCAGATTCTTCGTTGAGCTTTTCGTGATCAATTTCTATACGGTCTCTTACCATGGAAACAGCGTCCTTGGCTTTGCGTGTGCATGCGCCACAGTGAATGCATCCGGCGCTGCAAATGCTAGATACCACTTTTCCAGAATCTCGGCTATTGCAGGGCACATAACAAATGGCGTCCTTGGGAATGAGTTCCAGGACCTGTTTCGGACACGCCTTCACGCAAACTCCACAACCGGTGCATAGATCGGGGTCTATCACGGGCATGTTGTCTTTCATGTGAATGGCATGAAAAGGGCAAGCCGTTTCACAGTCCCCGTAGCCAACACATGCAAAAGTACACTCATACGGACCGCCAAAAGCTATTGAGGCGCCCTGACAGGTATCAAAGCCAACGTATGAATACTTCTTTTTGACGTTCCCCTCATTTCTCGAACAACGAACCACAGAAATTACCGGACTCGCTGAGCCTGCCGCTTTTCCGGTAAGCGCCGCCACCTTCTGTGCTACAACGTCCTTCCCAGGGGCGCATTTGTTTGGGGGACATGCCGGATCAGTAACCACAGCTTCCGCATAGGATTCGCAACCTGCATAACCACAAGCTCCACAATTTGCGCCTGGCAGACATGCGCGAACAGCTTCTATCTTGGGGTCAATCTTGACTGAAAATTTCTTGGCGGCGTAGGCAAGCGCCAGACCACACAATAGGCCAAAAATTGTGAAGAAAATCATGCCCACAAGAGCTATGTGCCAAACATCTTCCATCTGAAGTCACCTCTGAGGGCCTTGTCAAATATGGCCCGAGTTTTCATGAGTTTAAAATATCGATAATCCCGAGAAACCAAGAAACGAAAGCGCAAACAAACCCGCTACTACAAACGCGATAGGAAGACCGCGAAAAACCGGCGGGACTTTGCACAACTCAAGTTTCTCCCTGACACAGGCCATCAGGAATAACGCAAGCGCAAACCCAAGGCCTGCTCCCAATCCAAGGATAAGACTCTCCATTGGACCATTCCCACTGTCAGCGTTGATCAAGGGAACGGCTAGAATAATACAGTTGGTAACTATCAGGACCAGGAAAACGCCCAGTTTCTTGAAAAGATAGGGATTAAGCTTTCTCAGAATGGTGTCCACAGCCTGAACGAAGATAGCTACCGTCCCAATAAATACAATAATTTTTAAAAACCCCAAATGGAGGGGATTTAGGACAAAAGTAAGCAAGGCCCAGCACATAATTGCGCTCAAGACCATAACTATGGTGAAAGTGATTCCCATTCCGATAGATGTTTCTTTCTTCTGGGAGACTCCAAAGAATATACAAAGGCCTAAATATTTTGTGAAGACGAAATTGTTGATCAACATGGCCCCAAGGAATATGGTAAACAGAATTTGTCCCTGACTTTTTTTGACCAGGAATTCAACCGTCCCAAGAGTTTTTCCTTCAGACGCCACATCTTTTGCTATGACTTCGTATTCACTTGAAAGATTGAGAGGTTCACTGAATCTAATAAGAGCCGAAATCCTCTTGGCGTCAAGGGTCACTGATTCTATAGGTAGTTGAATGTCGGGATCAGTTTTCTCGAACACCAGAAAATTTGCTGCGTTTTTTGCCCATGATTCGTCTACCGGCACACCAAATGAAATTACTATTTCATTGTCTTTCTTGAACGACCCGGATCCTGTTGCCGCATCGGAGACTCCGAGCGCCACGACTGCGAGAAAGACGAAAGATATGACTGTGATTATACCCAAACGTTGTAACTTACACGCTTTCATGTCAGTGGGCTCCTCCCGAGGTTGGGATTTTTCCCGTGAGCTTGAACTCAACCCAGTTAAATATCGCCATGATAAAACCAATAACAAAGAAGCCGCCTGCTGGAAGAACCATTATGAGCAACGGGTTGAACCCTAAAATGTCGAAACCGAAAAGCTGCCCGGTCCCAAAAAACTCCCTGATAGCGCCAATCAGGCAAAGACCAAACAGAAACCCTATCCCCATTCCAAGCCCGTCAAAAAAAGATGGAATCAGTGGTTCCTTGGAGGCAAAAAGTTCCAGTCGAGAAATAATTATGGCAAAGACGACGATCAACTTCACGAACAACTCGACCTGTTTATACACTTCTGGAGATATGACCGGCAAAATCATGTCAATGACAGAGACCCAGAGCGCAATAACAATAACGTATGCTGGTATTCTAATTCTAGGATGGATGAATGATTTGAATATCGCCACTGTGCAACTGGAAAACACCTGGACAAACACTACAGCAAGTCCTAGTAACAAACCGTTTTGCACGGATGTTGTAACCGCCACCGCGGGACACATACTTAGCGCAAGGCGGAAGATAGGATTCTCAGGTATTAATCCGTTCCAGAGAAGTTGTACGTTCCTGTTCACTTTTTACCTCCGCTAAAACGCAATGCTTAATTGTTCTTTTTTTATAGCCTCATCCAATATTTCCAGCCGCTTAGCGAATTTCTGTACCGTATTTACTACTCCCTTGGTCAGCGCCCGACTGGAGATGGTGGCTCCGGTTAATGCGTAAATGTCATCTTTTAGGTGTTTAGCTTTGATTTCCTTAACCTGTTCAGTCGACATTCCTCTTTGTTTTGCCTTGACCGGATCCAAGGACGTTGCATAATCAGCGGGTAGAGGTTCCTTGACCACAGTGAGTTTCTTCAGCAGATCCAGGGTTTTTCCGACAAACTGGTTTCTGAAAAAATCTTTCTGAATCTCGGCCCCAAGGCCAGGATCTTCCTCAGAATAGGTAACAGCAACCCCGCTAACTGTGAGATCCGGGGTCAAGGATACCATCAATTTAATGAAAGTCTTGAAGCCCTGTATCACTCCTGGTACTACATAACTCAGCCTTTTGCCTCCACGGTCTGCGACAAATATTGTTTGCGCCCATACGGACTTAGACCCCTTTGGCAAAGCCTGGTTTATGATGTTGTCCCTGTTGGCCCTGTCAGCGAGTGACGATATTGAGGCGTCGATAGGGATAACACGAATTGGCTTCCCCGAAAGATCCAGTTCCACTAGGGCTACCTTGTCGCCCTTTAATGGCAGTACGTAACCTAATGACGTTTCACCCTTCGGTGACGTGATCACGTAGCGATAAACCGGATTGATCTTCAGATCATCAGGGGGCTTCGTGTCGGGTCCGAAGCCAAGTAGGCCCTGAATGGTTTGC
>DYRE01000189.1 GCA_020718965.1 Desulfomonile tiedjei | reverse complement strand
CTCATTAACTTCTTCGGCCAAAATAGCCATCTCTTCAATTGCTTCACTGGTAAACTCCAAAGTCAGGTTCTCCGTTTTAAGGAGTTCCTGATACTGTTTCACCAGCGCATTCTTAGGTTCGGTGAGAATACGGACGAAATCATTCCTTGTAAGGGCTGACAATTCGGCCCTAAGTGGAAAACGGCCCTGAATTTCTGGAATGAGATCGGACGGTTTGGAGACATGAAAGGCCCCGGCCGCTATGAATAGTATATGGTCGGTCTTCACCACACCATGTTTCGTGTTGACATTACTGCCTTCTATTATAGGCAAAAGATCTCTCTGGACACCCTCACGTGATATGTCAGGTCCATGAGATGACGCATGGGCGCTAGCTATCTTGTCCAATTCATCCACAAAGACTATTCCGGTCTGTTCCACCCGCCCTTTGGCTGTCTTGATTACCTTCTCGTTATCCAGAAGTCTGCTCAATTCTTCCTGAACCAGTGTCCTGAGAGCATCTGGGACTTTGACCCTTCTTCGCTTCGTCTTACCCGGAAAAAAACTGGACATCATGTCCTTTATATTTATGTCCATCTCTTCCGTTCCACCCGGAGAGAATATTTCAACAACAGGGAGGGAACTGACCTGAGTCTCTATCTCAACCTCTCTATCATCGAGTTTCCCGTTTCTCAGCAGCCTTCGAAATTTCTCCCTCGTTCGCTGGGCCACGTCAATTTCTCCGTCATTTTCTTTTGAGGATGCCTGGAGTTGGCTACGTCTGAACTTCCGAGGCTGCCTTACAGGTAACAGAATATCGAGGATTCGTTCTTCAGCCAGTTCCTCGGCCTTGGGTCGAAGAGCCTCGTACTGCTCTTCCTTTACCATGTTTATTCCAATCTCCATCAAGTCACGGATCATGGATTCCACATCTCTTCCAACATAACCAACTTCCGTAAACTTTGAAGCCTCAACTTTTAGAAACGGAGACTCGGCCAGTTTTGCGAGTCTTCGAGCTATTTCCGTTTTCCCTACACCTGTTGACCCTATCATGATTATATTTTTCGGAGCTATTTCATCTCTAAGATCTTCGGGGACCTGTCTCCTCCTCCAACGGTTTCTTAAAGCGATCGCAACCATTCGTTTCGCTTTATTCTGACCGATAATGTACTTGTCCAGCTCTGCTACTATCTGTCTCGGCGTGAGTGTTTCCATAACCTTGAATTGCTCCATTACTATTGGTGAACAAATTTATCGTTAACCGACCCGGCGCCTGAAAAACTTCAGATTGTTTCAATTATCAGATTCTCATTCGTAAAAACACAAATTTCAGCGGCGATCTTCATAGCCGACCTGGCAACGTCTGTAAGTTCAAGTTCTGAGTATCGCATAAGAGCCCTAGCCGCCGCCAGGGCGTAATTGCCTCCAGAACCAATGGCAATGACTCCATCATCGGGCTCTACAACGTCTCCGGTTCCCGATAGTAATAGCGTTTTTTCTTGGTCGGCGACTATCAACAACGCTTCAAGTCGCCTCAAAGCCCTGTCGGTTCTCCAATCCTTCGCCAGTTCAACCGTAGCTCGTGGCAAATTGTTGGAATATTTTTCTAGCGTTTGTTCAAATTTCTCAAGCAGGGTCAACGCATCTGCGGTGGATCCCGCGAAACCGGCCAGAACATTTTTTTGCTTTCCGACCAGTCTTACCTTTCTGGCGGTACTTTTGACAACTGTTTCGCCCAGGGAAACCTGGCCGTCACCCGCCATTACGACGTGGTTCCCTCTCCGAACGCAGAGAACAGTAGTAGATCTCGTCACATTCTTCATAATCTCATAAATCCTCAAAATGCATTAATGGAATAAGCATATTTTCTGCAGAAAGAAAAGATCAGCCGTTGGAAGCTTTGAACCCACTCCTCGGGTGCGCTTTGTCGTAAACCTCCATGAGCTTTCCTATGTCGACTTTGGTGTAACGTTGAGTTGTTGACAGACTAGCATGACCCAGGAGTTCCTGAATAGACCGTAGATCAGCTCCACCCAGGAGGAGGTGCGTTGCGAAAGAGTGCCTCAGGGCATGCGGCGAGGCGTCCCTCCCCAAGTTGGCGGAATCGAGAAATCTCTTCATTATTCTCCTGACATGCCTCGAGGAAAGGGCATCGCCCCTATTGTTAAGAAACAAAGATTGTATTCCCCTACAATCCGGCCGGGCGTTTAAAACCATCATCCGTTCCGGCAGATAGCTCCGAATCGCCTCAACAGCCTTAGACCCAACCGGGCAATATCTTTCTTTTGAACCTTTTCCCAACACCCGCACCCAGCAGTTATCGAGATCGACATCCGCCAATTTCAGGGAGGTAAGTTCACTTACTCGCAATCCGGATGAATACATCAGTTCAAATATGGCGATATCGCGCTTGAGTTCTTCCTGATTTCTTGAAAAGAATCGGTCCATGTCATCGACACTTAGGGCTCTGGGAATCGGCTTTTCCAGCTTGGGAGCCCTAATGGAATGAGCCGGACTATTTTTTAGAAACCCTTCTCTTTCCAGAAACCGGCAAAATGTCCTCAGAACTGCCAGCTTCCTGCCCACGGAAGTCTTCTTGAGCTTCAAGAAACGACCCGCTATAAAGGCTCTGATCTGAAACACGCTGATTTTGTTTATATCATTGAGTGAATGCAGTTCTCCCCTGGACTCTAGAAAAAACTTAAAATCCTGAAGATCAGAAAGATACGCGCGCAAGGTCTCTTTGGACCTAGCTTTCTCGGTTTCAAGGAACCTTTGAAACTTTGATGTGGCCTCAATAAAATTCAACAGAATCCTACCTTTGCAAGGAATCGAGAATAAAACGCTAGATTATGACGATACGCTTGATAGCCGCCACAGCGGCCCCTGGATCATCCGTCAACTGAAAAAGGTCCAGGTCATCGGGACATATCATCCTGTTTTTACCAAGCATGGTTTTTCTTATCCATGCTACCAGATCTTTCCAGTAATCTTTACCCAGCATTATTACAGGGAAAGGTTTAATACGATTGGTCTGGATCAAGGTAAGGGCTTCAAATAGTTCATCCATAGTGCCAAACCCTCCGGGCAGGATCACATAGGCCATGGCGTATTTCACGAACATCACCTTACGAACAAAAAAATACCTGAAATTGAGACGCACATTAGTGTATGGGTTTGAGGCCTGTTCGCATGGAAGCTGAATACACAATCCGACGGACTTTCCTCCCGCTTCCATAGCCCCTCTGTTGGCTGCTTCCATTGCTCCCGGACCACCTCCAGTGATTACGGTGAACCCATTCTCGGCAAGTAGCCTTCCCACATTTCGGCCAAGCTGATACTCCGGATCGTTTTCAGTTATCTTGGCAGACCCAAAAACGGTTACAGCAGGATAAATTTCAGACATTGTCTCGAACCCATCGACAAATTCCGAGATAATCCGGAATATTCGCCAACTTTCTCTTACGCTGAAATCGTCTACGACATATTGTTTGCTTTCCATATATTTTTCCTTTTTATTACCTATAATTATAGCAATAACCTAACAAATATCCAAACAATTAATTATATACATTACATTTATAATTAATTTTAGTTTTAAATTATTTTGCAGAGTTCCAGTATGGTTGGTTTTGGATGTGGCAAGCTTGAGTGGATAATGTTTCCGAGATAGTTTGTTCAAAGGCTGACCAGTCAACAGTCGGTTTGGATATTTTCTATTTGATTCTATGAATCAGACCGTTTATACTAAACAATAATTAGGGAAACATGACGCTAATTGGAATCTTGCTCGGATGGCGGAATTGGTAGACGCAGTGGACTCAAAATCCACCGCCCTTACGGGTGTGCGAGTTCGACTCTCGCTCCGAGCACCATAACATCACTAGAGATTTTAGCCACCCTATCCAGCTTCCTTTGCCCTTAAAACAACCACCGTGGGCCCCTTATGGGACTTCTCCGCGCAAACCTTGTTGGCGGCGACTACCAGATGCTCGAGTTCAGCCTGTAATTCGTCGTGACTATCGATGACCCGCTTTACTTCTGTGCTGGCAACGGCTTCGAGTTGAAGCGCTTTCTCCTGAGGATCGTTCGAACAATCGGCATGATAAAGGGCGCGGTCAATATCGCGGGGGTGTATCATGTCCCTCTATGAGGGTGGAGTAATAACAGTTCATTGACCGGAGAACATTGCCCATGCCCCGTCGCACAGTCAGGGGGAATTGGCTCACTAATCCACTGGCCTTTGTCGCCATATCAATGGAGATGTCTCGAGTCTGATCTCACCATCCGGTTTTCACCTGAAAGGCGTTTTACCCCCTCTATCTTGTAAAGTTGAGGCGGGTTTTACCCCTAAGTCGGGAAACAACCCTGACAAGAGGCCTGACAAGTTACCAGGACCTGTTTGCACGGAAGGGAAACAACATTTTTGCCAAACTCCGGGTCCAAAAACCAGACAGATTCACCCATGAAAAACACCCCGTGAATCTGGTTCCGTTACATGGTTCCATTATAATCTTGCTAACTTGTAACCTCTCACCTAAAATCTGCGCAGTTCAGCTTATACCGTTCTATATATTTCGATATAAAAAGTCACTGACAGATAGAGGTTCAAAATCTCAAGACATGAACCTCATGTCTTGTTCAGGTGTTGATATTTCAGCAATTATTGCAACTCAATAGGTTTGCTAGGAAGAAAACACGGGAGTGTGGCGAATTATGCTGCAACAAAAGACTGAAGACGATTTAAGAGACAGATTAAGCATGTATGAGGACCTGGTGTCGACTATACCCGTCGGGGTATATCGATTCCGAATGAAGGCTACGGGTGAATGGCAATTTGATTTCGTCAATAGCCGCTTCTGTGATTTAACCGG
>DYRE01000188.1 GCA_020718965.1 Desulfomonile tiedjei | reverse complement strand
AATTTCGCCGGAATCGCCAGTTCCGGTGCTTCTGGCCAAGGATAGACATCGACGGCTTGGTGGAGCGGGCAATGTGGTACGAAATGTCGTTTCGATGGGCGGCAATGTTGCCCTGTTTGCAACTATCGGGGCGGACGCAGCGGGAGAATGGTTCAAGAGACATTGTTCCGAGATTGGAGTGGACACGTTTTGGCTAAAGTCCGAGATATCACGCCCTACCACAATTAAGACGCGCGTAGTGGCTAGAAATCAGCAGATTGTCAGAATTGATGAAGAATATGATGGTCGAATATCCGAAGATCTTGAAACGAAAGTCATTAATGACATTAAGGCTGTCGGTCCCCAGGTTAAAGGCGTAATAGTCTCAGATTACGGTAAGGGATTTCTCTCAGACGCCATCCTTGAAAGTCTCTTCAAAACAGCCAGGTCTGAGGGAGCGCCTTCTCTGGTCGATCCCAAGGGAAGGGATTTTACTCGTTACCGCGGGGCTACCTATATTACGCCCAATTTAAGAGAAGCTTCACTGGCATCTGGAGTTGAAATTAAGGACGATTCATCGCTTGAAAAGGCAGGGAAAATTTTACTCGATCAGACTCAGGCTGAAGGAATAGTAATAACTAGAGGAAAAGATGGAATCACCCTGGTCACAAAAGAGAAGTCTCAGGATTTTCCTGTTAAACAGGTTGAAATAGTCGATGTCACAGGGGCTGGAGATACTGTAATAGCTACTTTAGCGCTTGCGGTGGGAAGCGGGTTGTCGATCGAAGAGGCGGTGCAAATGGCCAATCTCTCAGCATCGCTGGTAGTGGCACGATTTGGGGCCGCTTCTGTAACTCTTGAAGAGATGCATAACTCTCTAAAAAGCTGGTCTAGGGTCAAAAAGATAATCAACCGGGATGAAATTGAGCGAGTTGTCAGGAATCACAGACTTCAAGGACAGTCTATCGTCTTTACCAACGGCTGTTTTGACCTGTTTCATGTCGGCCACCTCGATCTTCTCCGGAAAGCGTCAACTTTTGGTGACATATTGATAGTTGCGCTTAATTCAAATATGTCGGTTCAAAGAATCAAGGACCCGCGCAGACCGATCGTAGACGAAAAAGACAGACTTGAAATTGTTTCCGCGCTAAATTTTGTAGATTACGCGGTGCTTTTCGATGAAGACACTCCACACAATCTCATTCGAGACATCAAACCGGATGTGCTTGTAAAAGGGGAGGACTGGAAAGGCAAGAAGGTGGTAGGCGAAGACATCGTTATGAACAGGGGGGGTAAAGTTCAATTTGTCAACATGGTCCCTGGGGTTTCCACCAGCTCACTGATTAACAGGATCATCTCGAAAAGTAATAAATAAATAGTAACCTCCTACCGTATACTGATAATGTTTCGGTTGAGGGTCCTATCGTCTGTCTCTGGTCTGTCTGGGATTTCTTCTGGTTCTTTGATTATTCGGTTCTTGTGGTCTGTTTGACCTTGGTGGTCGTTTCATGTCTTCCAGCGCCACTCCTAAAGGTCCTCCTGACACTACTGTTGTCGTTATATCACCGTTGTTGGATACGCTTACTGTCACTTGCGGACTTCGGCTGTATTCCTCGACCAGCTTTTTTACAGTCGCAACCCTTAATCCTGTTTCTCCGGCATATTCAATCAAGACATCCCCCGGAACTATGCCAACTCGATCGGCAAGTCCTCCTTTCTTGACTTCTACGATCTTTACACCCGGAGAAGTTTCCAGTTCCTGTAATCTGGAAAGAATTATCCGAGCGTTTATGCTGTCACCCATTTTCCTAAATTCGGACAAAGCTTCCGTATAAAGTTCCTTGCTCTTAAAAGTTCTATTTCTCTCGGCGTATATTCCAGCCAGGGTGGCCTTGATTCTGGCTATCCATTTTGGGTCATCTCTTTTTTCGTAAAGTCTTAGCGCTTTCTCAAGATCTTCATTAGCATTGTCCCATTGTTGTTGTTGCGCTGCGAACATAGCCTGCCGGAATAGTCTTATTCCATCTTCTTCACTGGGAGGAAGTGGCTCGGACTGTGAAGAATCCAGGATTCGATTCTGATCTGAATTCATGCTCTGAGCTGTTTTGATGACGGGCTCGTCCTCCATTACCACACGGAAACCGAGATTCCAGAAGCTCATCGTATCGCCCGAAAAGCCTCTGAATGCGCATCTGCAATCAGTTGGACTTGCAAACCAGTTGCCACCCTTGTTTACTCTCGAGGTTCCTGTCTGTGGTCCCTGAGGATCATTAATTGGGGATGTTTCATAATAATTTCGGTCATAATAATCCTGGACCCACTCCATGACATTCCCACCCATATCATAAAGACCAAAACCGTTCGGTGGGTAACTACCCACTGGCGACACTTGCTCATAGCCATCATTCACCGTGGTCATGCTTTCAGGCAATCTAGCATTACCGTCACCAAAATTGGTGTCTTTATCTCCAGGAAGTTTGTCTCCCCAAGGAAATCTGGCCCAAACGGCTCCCCCTCGGCAGCCCATTTCCCATTCAGCTTCAGTGGGTAGCCTGTATTTTTTCTTCTCCTTTCTACTCAGCCACTTGCAAAAAGCCTGTGCGTCGTTCCAAGAAACAAATACGACTGGCTGGTTATCAGCAATTTGCCACGGAAGACTGTCCCACTTCATATTTTTCTGAGGAACCCACCTGTTTTCCTTGTTGCTGAAATTCATTCCTCCGTCACCTTTTTCAGGGTCCGTTTTATATTTCGTATCGTTCACAAAATCCCTGAACTGCTTAATCGTGACTTCATGCGCGCCCATATAAAAGGGTCGGGTTATACGAACCGGATGGAGTGGCGTCTCATCCTGAAACCATTGTTTGTGGCCCTCTCTCCATATTAGACGAAAAGTTAACCTGAGCCAGTCCGCTTCCTGTTTTGGACTTCCCATCATGTATTCTTGCGCTGGGATTCTTACCAGCTTCATACCGATAGAATTGACGTACGTTACAGGTTGTTTCGGCTTCTCCAACAACATGTTGAGCCCCTGCAAGGATCTTAGCCACTTGGAGCAGTCCCGGCTATCCCCGGTCATTTGTTGGCATTCTTTCAGGGCATTTCGAAAAACCTCAATAGCTCGGGCAGAATCGCCCGACAAGGCCATTTCTCCTGCCCGCTTGACAGTTTCAGGAATACCAACGGAACTTGCGCTGAGATCTGGACCGGAATTTACGGATTGAGTCCCTTGGGCTTGAGCTATAATGTGGGATGAAAAAAATACCAGACCAATGGTTATTGTGACCAAAGATAGATTTCCAGTTGATATTATTCGGCGTGTTATTGATCCAGGGACCAATACAAAGTGGTTGTGTGAACGATTTTTCATTAATAGACCGATACTGTTAATACTACACTTCATTATATTGACAATATGGCCTATTTTATTAATGTAGTTATTAATCTTTTCTTCAATTAACTTATTGTTAAATTTATTTATCAGTTTGGTATTAATTTTTCTTTTTATCATATTAAAATTTCCTTGACAAAATCTTCGATAGGAGGAATTGTAGCAGAGAAAAGAAGTGAGTCAAGTGTGGACTTTGAGACGAGACTCACTATTGATCGGTATTGGTTGTCCCGAAAGAAAAAAGATTGACAACCCTCTATAAAAGTGATACCGATTAACAAACGTTTTTGATTTTTCAGAGGGAGCAACTGTTTTCGATTAGAGAACAGCGAATGTATTCTCGTTTAATGAGGAGGTAATGATTTCAATGAGAAGATTTGCAGTGACGCTCGCGGTTGTAGGGATGGTTATGTTGTTCGCTTCGTACAGCTTTGGATTCTTTGCTTGGGCTCCATATTCTTCCTGGGGCAACGCATCTTCCAGCAGTAGCAGCAGCGGAACCTATACAGCTAGTTCATCAAGCAGCGGCGCTTACTGGCCCGCCAGCTCTTCAAGCAGCAGTGGAACAGTAGCTTATTGCTGCGCCCCGGCTTCAAGCAGCAGCAGTGGTTACTACTGGCCCGCTAGCTCCTCGAGCAGTGGTTACGTTCCAGCAAGCAGTTCATCAAGTGGCTGGTTCTAAAGATTAATTGTTAGTGAAAAGGCTTCTTCTTAGCTTTTTAACTTAAAAGCATATGGTAGAAAAGCGATCTTTTTATTGAGGATCGCTTTTTTTTGTTTTTAATCAGGTATCCTTTTATGATTATGAAAAAAGTTAGAGACTTTGCTATATGTCTTTTATTAGCTGCTGGTGTTGTTGCGCTCCTTTCATGTCAGGATAACAAATCCACACAGAAGATGAAGGAACCGCCTGATGAACTAATTGGCACATGGGTTTTGTCTGATCGAATCATCGATGGGCAATCCTCTCCCACGCAAAATGGAATAATCAAACTGTCATTTCGAAAGACAGGGAAGTTCCAGGCAAGTTTTCAGGGTGAGCCGAATCAGAAATGGGTGGAGGCCGGTCAGGGTGTCTTTTCTTACGATCCTCCCCTTCTAACCCTTTATTGGGATTCTGGAAGAGTAGTCCCCCTTCTCTTGAGTAACCTGAGTTCCGATAGTTTGCACTTCCACCACGGCAGGACAATGATTCCATTGAAGGACCAGGAGGCTGATGAAGTTTTCAGGAAAGTTAAACCTGAAAAAGGACCAACGCGGGGGACATCTTGACGTTTCGCCTGACTGGCACTACAGAATCTGAATGAAAAATGTCGGTATTTCTTGGTCCCTTCTCAAGTTGACTAGATATTCAGTGTTGTGATTTTTTTGTTGGTTTCTCATAACACTGGTTTAGGGGGATCTCCTAGCGCTTGTTCGCCGTAGTTCCTTCAGCTAATGATTCGTTTGTTCAATCAATGCTTGGCCAAATTAATCAGACCTCC
>DYRE01000187.1 GCA_020718965.1 Desulfomonile tiedjei | reverse complement strand
GACCCTCTGTTAAGCATCACCCTAAAAGAGTGTTTCGATGACGATCCTTGAGTTCGCCCCTTTTCCCCTTGTTCCAACTGGATACCTTAGTAAAATACCCGGTAATTCTGGTAATTTGTTCGACCTCTTTTGAACTACAATACTGACATGATTCATGAAGTCCCCTCATCGTTCGTCCACAGGAAACACAGGTAGTAAGTTCCGGAGAGAAGGCAACCTGATCATTCTGGGTGTTCTGGAATATTTTTCTGACAAAATTGGCCAATGAATCCGGGTCTGGCCTGGACTCTCCCAACCAGATATGAGTAAGTGATCCGGCCTCAATCAGTGGGTGAAACAGCCCTTCCCTTTTAACTCTCGAGATCGCGTCCAGTGGCGCTGATACGTTAAACAGCGTTGAATTAGTGTAGTAAATTTCTTCAGTCTTCAAGTTTCCTTTTACCACTGACTCCGCTTCGCGAAATTGTTTCATGTCTAACTTCGCGAATCTGTAAGCAGTACTTTCAGCCGGAGTCTGTTCAAGAACAAATCTCATGTCGTATTGGCGTCCCAGTCTGGACGCTGTGAGATTCATGTGGGCTATAACTTTTAAACCAAACTTGAGAGCCTCGTCACTTTCATGAAGCTCTTCGCCCGTATGAAACTGAACCATCTCGTTCAAGCCTACCATACCTATCAAATAGGTTACTCTGCGCATCCTTAAATAAGATTCCCCGTCCTTGTCCATGGTAAGGAGCGCCAAAGGCCCCGTTTGCCCAAGAGCCAGCAGGCGCTCTATAAACCTTTTTTTCTCAAGGTGAGCCTGAGCGGCTACGCAGATCCTCTCCGCCAATATGGAAAAAAGCTTGGAATCATCGCCTTTGGACTCATAAGCAATTCTAGGAAGATTTATTGTAACGTTTTGTAATGCTGAATAACGCATTTTCCATGGTTGTTTGGCGTCTTCCAGATCGCTTTTTTCAAGTTTAAACGACAATCGGCAACACTCCGATATTTTTGCAGTTTCACCTCTATCAAAAACAAAATACGTGTTACCTTTTTCGGACGCTATGTCGCAAATGTGTCGAAGAAATTTCTCATGACCGGGAGTTGAAAAAAACTTTTCGGTGATGTGCACTAGCGGTTTAGGAAAGAAAAATGGTCTACCTGCTCCATCTCCTTCACGATAAACATCAAACAAGGTCCACACAAACTGCTGAGCTTCAGGTAAGTAGTCCGCATAAGTGAGTCCGGTAAATTCACCGCCAGGCCCTATGGCAGGCACGTTCTCAAAATGCTTGGGAATTTCCCAGTATAAATTTATGTCCGTAAAGATTGCTTGGCCTCCCCTAGCCACTGCCTGTTGGGAGAATTCAAATATCAGCATTTGGGCAAGCTGCCTGATTTCGTTTCCTGAGAGTCCCCTCAAATATGGGGCAAAAAACAGGTTCACGGCATCCCATCCGATAGCTCCGGCAAAATGACTCTGGAGAGCCGCTGCGAATTTGACCATGTGAGCAAGCAAAACCTCCGGATGTTTAGCAGGCTTTGCCATAGCTAGTGAATTCGGAAGGTTAAGACCAAACTTTTTTATGTACTCCAGAGACTGGCCAGAACAATAGGGCCTGTCAACGAATCCAAGATCGTGAAGATGTATGTCTCCCCGCATGTGAGCGTCGCCAACCGTTTGATCGAAAACCGTCAGTAAAGCGTATTCCTTCTTAATGTTTTCGGCCAATGTCAAATTCGTGGCCTCGGGACCGTGGGGAACATTAGCGTTTTCTTTGTTAGGTCTGGTAATGAGTTGATCTACATCGTAAAGTGGTGATCCTAGCCTGGTATGGAGCCTCCTAACAGATTCTAGCCCTCTTTCCAAAAGTTTGGCGTTGACCATTTCGCGAATCAAAGGCGAGGTTATGACTTTGATTCCGCTCCTCTTGATGTCGTTTTCGACCTCCAGACTAATATCTTCCGCAGTGCCCTCGTCAATATAGGTTTCCCTCAGTAGAGCATCCACGATACGACTTGGATCCCAACCATCCATAGCCTCGTTCGAAGTCCGTACAAACAACGCCATGTCTGTGGTTTCGTATCGTCCGGCTGTCTCTTTCCTGTACTCTTTCAGTTCTGTCACGCTAGCCATGTCATTCCCCTTTCTTGGGTAACCACAATAAATAGTTATAACAATTAATTATCAGCATTATACAACTAATATATCATCTTATAAATATTAGTCTCTGAAATAAGACCGCTATATTTTGTTACTTATCTAATGCAGTCTTAACAAACATGAAAGCGTTCAACGCTAAAATTGACTCAGTTTATTCTTCGAACTATTTGAAAACTTGGCTCTAGACCCTAGCCCATTCAGGCAACAAACGCTTCATTTTGTGGAGCTAACTTTTAATACCACAATATATAGTGTGTCAAGAACAAAATGACTGCTTGCTACCCGGTCGAGGCTAGGTAGGTGAAATTGCAAACATTATTTTTTTCTTCAATTAAGTTAATTTAATATGTATATCCATCAGTATTAATTAGCTTTTATAGCCAGACTCGCTTTTAAGTAGTCATCCGAAAGACGCGTTTTAGCCTCCAAGAGATCTCAAACTGTTACGAATTAAGATCGCCCCACGGATATATACCTATATAATTTAGATAGTAATATAGGCTACTTAAATATATAACATAAATCTTAGCTATCCTGAATGAGTTCGTGGAATCTTCACAAAACGTTCCAAGCAAGGCTTATCACATATAAGTTATAATATTACGTTGATTTTATAAGTAACGATAGCTATTTAATAATGTATTACATGATATATTTAGTATAACATTGTGTTGACAAAGCACTTTTTTGATGCTATGTCGCTTCTAACGATCGGGGAGGAGGGAGATTCAACCCACCCGTCAAAATCCAAACGTTTCAAAAGATCGTCCTCAAGGGACATCTGGCGAAAGGAGACATGCTGATGTTGAAAAAAATCTCATTTACCGCTGCAATCTTTGTGTTGACGGCGTCGTGGGTTTGCGCCGGGAATCTGGGGGCGCTTGCGGACGCTGCGTCGGGAAATGCGCCAACCCCTCTTTACGTTAAACCAGGAACTCTTATCAAAGCGGAATACAGGTCAGGACTTAAAACCTTATCAGATGTAGATTTACCTTCTACGAATCTTAAGGCTGAACCTGTAGCAGCCAGTTCAGAACAGAAATTCAGCGCACGGCCGGCCATTGCGTTCAAACCTAAATCAGCGGCGGCTATGTCGCCTCCTCCTTATGTAGAAGCGGTAGGCATTGATCGATCTGATCTGGTGGCGGGAGCCAAACAGGACGCCCTCGACCTAGAAGGTGACCTGGAGAAAGACCTGGTACTTTCACCTCCTCCTCAAAAAACCGATACTGCAAAAGAAATTGAGGCCAAACCTGTCGCAACCCAAAACAAACCGGCTGCGGAGAAATCTGATTCAGTCTCGCCCACAAAGAAAATAGCTACTAAAAAGAGCGTGACCAAAGTGAAGAAATCGCCACCAACTAGTCAATACGCTTCCTCGCCGAAGCCTATCCGCAAGATTCGTCCCGTGTCTCAGGACTCATGGCAGTTTCCAGCGGGCGCGCACGACTATCGCCCCATACCTAGGGCAAATGAGGCTTTCGCTCCATCCAACATCTCAGCTCCAGGCATGATGTCGACTAATGGGGGTGTTCCGAATTACACTACGTCGCTCCCTAGAGCGTCTATGGGACCGGTGGGGCCCAATGATAGAATCGTTAGGGATGGCATTACCATAAAACTGGCCCCGGCTAGCGCTCCTGTTGACGGTCCTAGCCCTTACACCGCCGACCCAAGAGACGATTATTCTTCCGGGTCCGACTTGTTATCGACAGCCGCCGAAATAATCGGCCTGCCATTTGCCTTTATCAGTTCACTCTTTTAGATAATCAATCGTCCGTATTCTGCAGGACGTTGTCTGCTTCCGAGCGCAACGTCCTGCACTGGACCTGAGCGTGGGCTTTATCACTGATTGGAAACCCTAACATCTCCAGTGACTTCCAAAGACCTGATCAACATTGAGAGAGTCTCGTTTACCGGAGCTTCCAGGCCAAGCGATCTGGAATGAACAGCTATAGCCCCATTGATAAAATCGATTTCAGTTCTCCTGCCTGCCAGTATATCCTGAAACATTGAATTCAAATTGCCGGAAGTGCCCTTGCATACTTTGAAAACCTCTGATTCCGGTTCCTTGTAGATGAGGCTTATCCCCTTGGCTTGAACTACCTCCATGCACTCATGAACAATACTTCTTATCAACTGACGACCTGACTCAGTTGTAGGCAGATCACCGTTTCGGAGTCTGAGCAAAGTAGCGGGCGCATTTATCCCGGCATTAATAATTAACTTTGACCATACTAAACCGATAGCGTTGTCGCTTTCGTGAACAGGACCTCCATTCATCAACCTAAGAGTGTCACGTATGGCTATTACGCGCTCTGAAATTCCTCCATCTGCTTCGCCCAAATGAGTTGGGCCAAAACCGGTATGGCGGACCCTACCCCTCGCCACTGTCATTGCGCCCATCGTAGTGACACCAGCCAAGACTCTTCCAGGAAACTCCTCATTGAGCGTCTCGAAATTACCCACACCATTCTGTATAGTGAGGATCGAACCATCGTCGGCAAGTATCCTTCGTATAGTAAGACAAGCTCGTTTAGTATCGTATGATTTTACCAAAACGATCACAAGGTCGGCTGCTTTAATTCCAGCGTCTTCACAATATATTCTAGGCCTTACATACCTGTCACCGGAGACACCTTCAACAAAGATGCCTTTAGTTGTCGCCTGTTCAACCTCCTCAGGATTTCTTTCGATGAGAACCGG
>DYRE01000588.1 GCA_020718965.1 Desulfomonile tiedjei | reverse complement strand
TTGTCCAGTGAATTTGGAGTTCTTCATTTAGGAGTGTCATTTTTCCAATCTCCTCGGTCATATTCTGCATGAGTCAGAACATGACGGATATAAACTTTGCCGCGGTTGAAATGAATGGATGTGATCAACCTGTATTTATTGCCGCCGATATTGAAAATGATCCAATGGTCTAGCTTATCGGCGGAGGGGAATACTTGTCTCAATTCGGCAAAACTATTGAATTCGGTTTTTTGCACGATCTTGAACCAGCGCATTAATGCCGTTTGGCTGTCGGGATGTTTCTCCCAAAACTGGATCAGCGTTTTGCGGGTGATGATGTGCATGGATGAGATTGTATCTCAATTTGAGATAAATGACAACGCGCAAAATCACTTTACAACTAACTCGCAGACCTTCCCCACCACAGCGGACAAGTCCTTCATAACCTCTTCATTCCGAAAACGGACAACTCGCAGCCCCATATCCCTCAAAACCCTTTCTCGCCTCGCATCTTCTTCCTGCTGTAGATCATGGATGTCTCCATCCACTTCAATGACCAACACCGCCTTGTGACAGTAAAAGTCAACGATGAACCCAGCAATAACCTGTTGTCTCCTGAAATGGACTCCCAACTTATTCGCACGCAGTTCCTGCCAGACGCTTCGCAGTTTTCTCGGCAGGAGTCATGTCGCGGCGCAGTTCTTTCGCTCGTTGAAGTTTTTCTTTTGTGACAGTTTGACCTGGGATGATGCCCGCCCTGAGCGTAGTCGAAGGGTTTTTGATCGGCATGGCGGGATTGTAATACAAAGCAGGAAAACCCCTCTCCCGTCTCCCCCAAAGGGGAGAAGCTAATACCACCTGAAACAAAAGTTGCCTTGCTATGGACAATCACTATAGCCATCACGCACCCAGCCACCCTCCCCATTCTCTTCCCCAACCGCGCCCCACTACAAGACCTGAGTTCTGGACCGTTGAACGCGTTTCTGACGGGGAGGAAGCGAGAGAAAGAATTATCCAGGGAGTAAAAACTTAATAAACTCTTTACTGTATTCCCCAGGGAACAAAATTCGGTAGTGTCCCTGTAACGTGTGAT
>DYRE01000186.1 GCA_020718965.1 Desulfomonile tiedjei | reverse complement strand
TCATGGTTGCGCTGTTGATTCTGTTTGCTCTGGGGTTTCCTCTAGCGATATGGTTGATGACGAGGAGTCATTCATTCCAGGCTTCAGCTCGGTCGCAGGATCTCGCTGAGACTCTCCTGACCGTTGAAGAGCGTCAGGCGAAACTTGCTCACATACTCAAAGAAATTCAAGGCGAAATAGATTACCTTCACACCATGTCGGCTCCAGATCTCAAGAATCTGATCCAGAAGGCTGAAAATTATCTGAAGTTGAATGAACAGGACTTGAAGCAAGCAGGTTCAAAGTCTGGAGTCAAAAAGAAATAAAGACGCAACCAATCTCCAGCTAATGTTAACACTACCGGTGGATCATTTTGTCATGCTGTTCACTATTTCAGTCAGATTCCTGCAGTTGTCTGATTGCACGCCGGCATTGTCATACAGGATGTCCTGGACCGAAAGATTTTTACCGTGAAAAGACTCGTTGGCCTTATCGTCCGGTTGGATAATCCCTCCTGTTAGAGAAAGGCCTACAAATAGTCCTCTGGCCTTTGAGTAAGACAATATCTGGGATTCCAGTTTCAAGTTTGTATCGAAGGATCTATCGCGTCCTAGTGGTCCGGCGCTAATGGACGCGTCTACCCCAAGAATGAAATTTTCTTCAAGAAGTCTTTGGATTGCCGCTTCATCCATGAAGAGTAAAATAAGATCTACTGACTGGGCGCCTACCTGAAACCCTAGGCTTCCACTCCGGAACGAAAAAAATGCGGGGTTAGTCCAGTTTGAGGAATTTCCATCACGTCTCAAAATGACACCTTTGCCCAATTCAATCCCTACCAGAGCGCCAATGTTGATGATTCCGGGAAATATCCCCAGACCTCGGGTTTGTTGAAGTAGTTCCTTTGGAATATGGCTTTCCGGAGTTGCGGATATTTGTTTCAAGACCTTTACACAAGCCTCAATTTTACTGTCCGCCGCTGAGAAATTGTTATCTATGGCGTAACCCGAAGAAAACAAAAAGAAAATCAGTAAAAAGCCTGACAGTGATCCCAGCTTCATCTGGTCTCCGTACAAAACAAATCAGATTTCAGAAGTTATTTATGATACCGGACATCAATGCTTAAAGGCCCTTTGTCCGGTATACATCATAGTTACCTGTGGGTTGGCCTCATTGCATGCCTGGATGCTTTCATAATCCCTGCCGGAGCCTCCGGGCTGAACTATGGCGGAAACTCCGGCCCTGATGCCGACATCAACCCCATCCCTGAACGGAAAAAACGCGTCTGAAACCATCACAGAACCAATCAATCCAGCTCCGGACTTTCTCATGTCAAGATCAAGTTCAGCCCTGATATCCGGATCCTCCTGCTCATTGAAGGGTTTGCCGTAACGTTCGAAGCATATCCTGTCCCTGTATTTGGTCTGAGCCTT
Organism: Desulfomonile tiedjei; assembly: GCA_020718965.1. Taxonomy (GTDB): domain Bacteria; phylum Desulfobacterota; class Desulfomonilia; order Desulfomonilales; family Desulfomonilaceae; genus CAJBEZ01. The sequence continues at coordinate 3,459 of DYRE01000186.1, read as the reverse complement.
TATGACCGCAAGCTCAGCCACCCCGACCCGATCCTGCTCACCTGTCCCGATTCCTACGGTACAACCGTCTTTTACATACAGGACTGAATTTGAAGTCACACCTTGTTCTACGGCCCACCCGAAAATCATGTCAGTGATTTCGGCCGCTGTCGGTTTTCGTTCAATGAAATAATTGGTTCCCTTGAAAATCACTTCGGCGGGCTTCAAATCTGTTGATGAACTAATGGAATTGATCGCTGACTGTTGAATAACGATTCCCCCATCCATGAGTGATTTAAAATCTACAAATCTCTGGAGCCGGTAATTCTCAAGATTTTGTATTCCAGGAATGGACAAAATTCTCAGGTTTTTTCGTCGAGTAAGAAGATCAACCACCCCTTTTTCATAATCAGGGGCAGCGACAACCTCCAAATAATTTTCAGCCAGGCGTTCAGCGGTTTCCATGTCGATCGAACGGTTGAATACAGCCGCGCCACCGAATGCGGCTATTCTGTCTGCCATGTTGGCGCTGTGATAAGCCTCGGATAATGAACCCCGTTGACAAACCCCTGAAGGATTGTTGTGCTTCATGATGGCGCAAGCGGGTAGTTTCATCAAAAACTTAAGGATGTTGAGAGCATTATCAACATCTGTAAGGTTTGTTTTACCGGGATGTTTTCCGGCCTGAACCATGTTCTCCTCTGTTATGCCGCTGACCAGGCTGGATCCAGGCCCAATAAACTTGCACCCGGCCAATTCCAGGTTGCCCGATACCAGTTCATACAAAGCGGCTTCCTGACCCGGATTCTCTCCATACCTAAGCCCTTTTTCCACCAACGCGCCACTTGAATCGGGGATTTTCCAGGATCTTTTCCTGTAACTTAAAACCTGGGATCCAAAAGAAATAGTAAGTTCATCAGGGAAATGGTCATCCATGACTTTTCTGTACTGTCGTTTGAAATCATCCATGAGATACCTCCAAAGTTAACGGCAAGTCTTTCATTCTAATGCGAACGAAATCAAGAAACTTCTTCAACCCAGATCGTGTGACCATAAGAAACAAATTACTCGAAACCGTGGACGTTGAACAACTATTCTAACACTAATAAGGTTTGGTTATGTATAATTATCCATGAAGAATTTCGGATTAGAGGATTCGCAGAAGTCTTTCGATGATTTTGAACGGAGTGATAAAGTGAAGCAAACTGGATCGTTAATAGGAATATTTGTAGTGTTTACGGTCGGGGTAATAACTGGAATAGGAATTTCCGCATGGAAACTGGATTTTGCCGGAACAAGCCCCCAGAAGCAAACCCAGAGCAAGGAATCGAACCCAAAGGATGAAATCAGGAACCGAATAGCTGGGATAGAGCGAATGCTCAAAGCTAATCCAGACAATATTGGGGCGTTGATCCAACTTGGCAACGATTATTTCGATATTGGAGAATATCCGAAATCTGTAGAGGCCTATGACGAGGCTCTCAAGATTGATCCGGGGAATCCGGCAGTAATAACCGACAAAGGCGTGGCGTACCGACGCATGGGAAAGTCGGATGAATCCATAAAGCTTTTTGAAAAGGCCTTGAAGATTGATCCGGGACAAACAATTGCGCTATTCAATCTGGGAATTGTACTTAGAGATGACAAAAAAGATCTTTCCGGGGCTTTAAAAGTATGGAAGGATTTTCTGGAAAAAGCTCCAGACAGTCCTCATGCTGTCATGATCAAGCCATGGGTAAAACAACTGGAAGAGAAGCTGGCTACTTCAGATACAACGACAGAAACGAGGTAACAGGGTTCGTCTCAGTTCGAGTATAAAGAAAAGAAAACGCCTCTTGCCATCGTCGGACTGCCTGATCCATGTTCAGGATTAATCAGGTCCGCTAATCTTCGGACAAGCGATGGATCAGAAAGTCGGTCAATGCAGTTAGCCCGTGCACAGGCATGTAATTGCTTGCGGAAACATCATAGAGGATTTTACTGTACGCTGGAAATTCCTCATCTTCTTTCCAGTATATGAATGCCACGGGCAAACATGGAAAGATGTAGAAGGTAAAACCCAAATCTCCCAACTCATTAGGCCGACCTCCCCATTTCAAGACACGGGCCATAACCGTGTCTTGCCCGGCGGAGAAAAAAGAACTCAGCGATTCCATGGTTGATTTGGCAAAATGTGCCCCAAGGACCGCCCCATGTTGGAGAGATCTCGGGTCTATCCACTGGTTCATGACTCGGACAGCGGACCCCTGATTCTCAGCCGCGGTAATCAGGTACTGGAGGACGAGGACCTTCATGGCCAGTGTATCGAAAAATTGATGTTCAGCTCTCAGCCTGTAAGGTATGAGATCCAGTGTGAACCAACTGGTCAGAAAAGGAATGATCAAACGGGGAATCCCATCGCCTCCCCTGTACTGCACTTCCGCAGTCTCGGCGAGCGTAATCGGATCAATCCGTTGAATCTTGGTGATCAATTCCTGATAAGCGCTTTCAAGAGCTTCCGCATTCTTGCCCATCTTTTCCCGCTCTGTCCAGACAGTGTATTCATCAAGCGCGCTCATTAAAGAATTCCTTCGTGTTTCTTGTAGGCTAGTTTAATAATAAAATAATCATAAAGCAGCAAACGCCAATACACCACGATGTGCAATATTATGGAACAAAAAAACCCTCCATGAGGAGGGTTTTAATTGTTTATCTACATTGAGGGAATTAATCAAAAAGGTGTATTGAAATCAAGAGTGGCTACAGCGCCGAGTGTCCATGAAGTTCTGTGCAGATTAAAATTGAAGGAGTCCTGAAATGCGGTGGTCAATAATTCGCCGGTACCTGAACTGAAAGCCCCAGTGGAATTCCAGCGCAGGAACACACCAGCTTGCGATGATCCAAAAAATTTCCTTGTGTATTCGCCAAACACCTCAAATAAATGACCCGATGTATAGGTAGGATTGTTGTACTCAAATCTTGTCGCTGGGTTAACTGTCAAACCCACATAGCTATATCCCACTATGGTTGGGATTCCAAGCGCTCGAATCTTTAAACTCTGAATGGTGTCTGTATAAGCGCTCTGGAAACCGATGAATGGTATCCATGCGCTTGACAAAAAGTTAGTTTCCTGTTGCCCGGTAAACAAGCCGAGATTATCGGGACTGGTGAAAGTGGCGGTATAGTTATCATACCTTAAACCCAGAAGAGCTGAGAATCCGCCCCAACCATAAGCCAACGCGCCATCAACGAACCACCAGTTGTGCTTGGCGCTCCAGTCATTTGCGTCCAGAACACGCGCCACGGCAGTATAATCTTGCCAACTCTGAGCGTTGGCGTCACTACCGAATAGATACCATCCGGTCGCCACAAAAGACAGGTTATCACCAAGGGCGACAGGTAAAGCAGTGCCCAGCCACAGACCGTTGGTAGGCATTTTGATATCAATATTTCTGACACCACCCACTCCAAGATTTTGAGCTGTTAGGGAAACGCTGGTAT
>DYRE01000587.1 GCA_020718965.1 Desulfomonile tiedjei | reverse complement strand
GTTATCCCGACCTACTTGGCTTTGGTAGACGCCACATGGATTGTTCACCGGAAGATATTCGCAATTACGTTATCTATCAGATAGGGGCGCTGAAAGGTTTTTGCGCAGCCCAAAAATGTTCATTAAAGCATGTCAAACCTCATGGGGCTCTCTATTTAAGAGCGGCAAGAGACGCTCATGCAGCCCGTGCGATTGCAGAAGCTGTGGCAATGGTTGACACATCACTTGCTTACGTAACTCTTGCGGGAACTTCTCCAGACATAGTTGCCGAAATTACTACCATGCTAGGTCTCAGGGTTGTTTTTGAAGCCTTCCCGGATAGAGCGTACATGAGTGACGGGCATCTTCTTCCCCGAAGTCTGCCTGAAGCGGTAATAACTGACCCGGCAAGGATTGTAGATAGGGCTTTGAATTTGGCCATCAGAAACAAAGTCGTTGCCATTAATGGTGAAGAAATCTCAGTGGAATGCCATACTCTTTGCTTACATGGTGACACGCCTATGGCCGCCAAAATTGCAAGCCAGGTCAGAAGAGGACTGGAATCAGAATCCATCGATATTAAACCTATGTAGCGCACACACCGTTTGGGATCCATCGCCCGATGATTGCAACCATAACTTATCCAATTTTTAGAATTTCCGGGGACACCGGTTTGATGGTGGATTTGGGAGATCACGTTTCCCCGGAAACCAACTTGAAAGTCCTCAACGCCACTGCAACAATTGAACTTTCCGGTTTTAAAGGGATCGTCGAAGTTATCCCGTCTTGTTCTTCTTTTCTAATAGTCTATGATCCTACAAGGGTATCTATTTCTGAGTTAAAGGAATTTGTCAGTCAAGCCTGTTCAACGCCTAAACAGCATGAACTCCCAGTTCCGAAGGTTTTCGACATTCCAGTCATGTATGGGGGTGAACATGGCCCGGACATTCAGTTTGTATGTGAATACTCGGGGCTGGCTTTTAAACAGGTAGTAGAGCTCCACACCGCTCCATTATACCAGATTCTCATGATGGGCTTTACCCCCGGTTTTCCATTTTTGTGGGGGCTAAATTCGAGCCTGGCGGTTCCTCGACT
>DYRE01000586.1 GCA_020718965.1 Desulfomonile tiedjei | reverse complement strand
ACCTGGTGAAGGCCAGTTAGCTGAATAGAATGTCTTCTCTATTCTGAGAACCGTTAAATCCATCCTGGAATGACGGCAATAAGCCGGGTCTAAAATCGAGCAGCGATTGATTTGAGTTTTTGCCTTGTTTAAAATGAATTCAATCCAGCCGTTTGCAAAAATCTCAAGAGATCCGATCAGATCAATCCATTGTAAATTGATCTGGTTATGCCGGAAGAAATCTTTAACCGGACCTTCAGTGATGATCTCCTTAGTCAAAGCTCCATCAGCCCCCTTGACATTCCGGTAAGCCACGATTCCCCGGCCAAAATGGACATTTCTTCGTTTTTCCAACGCCCTTAAGCCGATGGAATTACCTTCCAGGTCGGTGAGTACATTTTGAGGAAACAGGTTATCGTCTCCCCAGACCGACCAGTCAGCTGAAGCTGTTGACTTGGGAATAGCAGGAGTGCCTTTTGCTCCATCCGGATTAGCCGGATCTTTTTTGATGGTAATCAGGGCTGTTTTGCCCGGAGTAATGGCGAAGCCATCTTCTAGAAGCCTTCTGGACATTGATATTATTTTTACGTGACAAGTTTATCGTTGAAATAAAGGATCAGTTGTGGATGAACTTTCCTGATCTGTTTTGAGGTCAGTAGCATCACATTGACCGTTTTATTGTCAAAGTGACGGGGATCACGCTCAACCTTAGGCTTTGTGGTTGACTGACTGACCTTGATAGGTTGTCCATCATGTTTTCCTACAGTCTTAATCACCTGGCTTTCTGTGAAAATGGAGTCCTTATGTTCGCGGCGAAAGATATCTACAAAAGTGGTCCTCCGGCCAAATATGTAGATTTCTCCACCAGTACCTCTCTTAAGATCAGCCGTGACAAAGATTAAGGAGAACTTTACCGGATTTCCTTTTAAATCGAGTAAATCCATTTCGGCAAGCATCTGACTGAATCCTATTGTTTCCTTCATGATGGACAAAGAAATAGACAGAACACAGATAAGGAAAGGACAACACCGGAACGAGCAAAAAAAAGGGAGTCCGGCGAAGCCGAACTCCCTTAGTTTGAAGCGGTGGTTACTA
>DYRE01000185.1 GCA_020718965.1 Desulfomonile tiedjei | reverse complement strand
TCCCGTTCATTTTTAACTCCAGTCCCGTTTAACTTTATACTATTAGAGGACAATAACTGTACCGTCGGATGCGGAGAAACGTAAGCACTATGAAACCTGTTTAATCATTTGATAGAGATTGCGCAATAATCAAAATTCCCAAAATTAGGACATATTCCAAACCGGCCGATATCAGATATTCAAATTGAAGTTTCCGGCCATTCATTCAGCCAAGGACGCTTAGATTATAATATTGCCAACCTCTTCTAGTTAATATAAGCTGAACTCAGCCTATAACCTTTCTACATAGTTCGAAATAAAAAGTCCATGATCGGTCAAGTTTCCAAATATGAACCGTCAACCCGGAGAGTGGCCCACATTTCAACAACAATTGTAATGAGCCGATTTTTGTTGGGGATTGATTAAGGGGCCACCACTCATAAAAAATCGACGGTTCGTTATGTCTTTACCGGATAGCTGACACTGTAGAATAGCGCGTTCTATCTCCACCCTCATGCACTGTTCCCTGTCAAGAGGAGCCTTATGGAAGATCAAGACAAAACCAAAGAACAGCTTATTGATGAATTGAACGAGATGCGCCAGAGGGTAGCGGAATTAGAGACTGGTCGAAGGTCGTTGACTAAAAATGAATCTCTATATCGTGAGATCATCGACAAAACCGGCGAAGCTATTTTCGTAATTCAAAAGGGATGGATCAAGTTCGCAAACGAGAAGTCCGCAAAAATCGTCGGATATTCCATGGAAGAGATCTTAGCCTCTAACGCAATAGAGGCCTTTGTTCACCCGGATGATCGAGAAATGGTCGCTCAACATCATTCAAGTCGACTACGGGAAGAAGAAGAATTCTACCAGTATGATTTCAGAATTGTGCTTAAAAACGGCAACGTCGGGTGGGTAAAGGTGACTTCCTCCTCAATAATGTGGGAGGGGAAACCGGCGGTACTTTCTGTTTTGGAAGACATCACCGAGCGTAAGCGTGTAGAGGAGGCTCTACTCAAGACCCGACAAGAATGGGAGGATATCTTCCAGTCCGTAGGCCATTCCACAATTATAATGGACAAGAGACATCGCATTTTGGCTGCCAACAAGGCTACTATTTCGGCCACCGGCAAATCTCTGGACGAATTGCTTAACTCCAGATGCTATGAGATCTTCCACAATGGTGGCCAGGCGCCTCAGGTTTGTCCCATGGATACACTTCTCAAATCAAATTCTACAAAGCCCGTGGAAATGGAGGTTGAGGCTCTTGGTGGCCACTTCCTTGTCTCCTGCACCCCCGTTTTCGACAAGGACGGTACAATCGAAAAGATTATCCATATCGCCACAAACATTACTGAACGGAAGAGGGCTGAAGATGAGGTGCGCAATAATGAAGCCCGTTTGAAAAAGATTGTTGACATCCTCCACTACAAAGCCGATTCGGTCCAGGACTTCCTGAACAATGCCCTTGACGAGGCGCTAGGACTTACTCGCAGTGAGATCGGGTACATTTTTCATTATGACGAAGACAGCGAAGAGTTTGAGTTGCATACCTGGTCGAAAGACGCGATGAAACAATGTTCAGTGCTAAAACCTCAGACAGTGTATCAGCTCAAGGCGACAGGAATATGGGGAGAGGTGGTTCGTCAGCGTAAACCGATTTTGGTGAACGATTTCCAAGCTCCGCACCCACTGAAAAGGGGGTACCCTGATGGGCATCCACGATTACACAGATATCTGACGGTTCCGGTCTTCAGAGCGGATCGGATTGTGGCGGTGGTTGGTGTAGCGAACAAGGAATCTGAATATAATCAAGCTGACACATTGCAACTTACCCTGCTGATGGATTCGGTCTGGAAGGGTGTGGACCGTTTGCAAGCCGAGGAGCAACTGAGGGAAAGTGAAGCCACTCTCAAAACTGTGCTTCAGTCAGCTCCGATAGGCATAGGGTTGGTCACTAACCGGATTTTTGGCTGGACAAATGAGTCATTGTCACAGATGACGGGGTATTCTGCCGCTGATTTGCTTGGGCGAAGCGCCAGGATACTTTACGAAAATGATGACGAGTTTGTTCGTGTCGGAACGGTTAAATATGGACAGATCAACGCAGGGGGCGCTGGGTCAATAGAAACTCGCTGGAAGCGCAAGGACGACTCAGTAATTGACATTCTTCTAAGTTCTTCAGCGATTGCGCCAGAAGATTTATCCAGGGGAGTTGTCTTTTCTGCAATTGATATCACTGAACGCAGACGTTCTGAGCAAGACCTTAGAGAAGCCGAAGAACGGATGCGCCTTCTGTTAAAGTCAGCGCCCATCGCGATCAGAATTGCAACACAGGGCAGGTATTCCTATGTAAACCCGGCATTCTTAAACATGTTTGGTTATAGTTGCCTGGAAGAGATTGATGGACTTCCGGTAGAAGCCTTGTATGCTGACGAAGACAGGCGTCTGATCTGGGAAAGGAACGCAATCAGAGCTAAAGGCCTTGCCGTGGACCCTCACTACCATGTGACTGGAATCAGGAAAGACGGCGCTCATATTGATTTGGAGGCCTGGGGCAGCGAAATTTCGTATCAGGGGAAGCGTTCCACCCTTAGGTTTCTCATTGACGTTACCGAGGCAAACTCTCTGCGAGCTCAGCTTCTCCAGGCCCAGAAAATGGAAGCGGTGGGGACTTTGGCGGGAGGCGTCGCACACGATTTCAACAACCTTCTCCAGTCGGTATTGGGATATTCCGAGTTAATGCTCCAACGTAAGAAGGAAGGTGAACGTGACTACACTGATCTGCAGAAAATATATCATGCTGGAAAGCGAGGGGCCGATCTGGTTGAGAGCCTGCTGACTTTCAGCCGGAAGCTTGAGACAAAATGTGTTCCTGTAAACTTGAACCAGGAAATAACCCAGGTGCGCCAACTCCTCTCCCGCACGATCCCAAAGACCATAAAAATCGTTCTACGTCTGAGTAGTGACCTGAAATCAATCAATGCTGGTCCATCCCGAATAAGCCAAGTCTTGATGAATCTTGGGGTGAACGCCAGGGATGCTATGCCGGATGGTGGGATATTGACCATTGAGACGGCCAACGTTCAATTAGACAAGGAATATTGCAGCTCACATCTTGAGGCTATGCCTGGAGATTATGTCTTACTGACTGTTTCGGATACCGGTCATGGAATGGACAATACAACACGGGCTCACATGTTTGAGCCGTTCTTCAGTACGAAAGACGTGGGAAAGGGTACCGGTTTAGGCCTTGCGACAGTCTATGGCATCGTGAAACAGCATGACGGGCACATAACATGTGACAGCGAGCCTGGACATGGGACTACATTCAGGGTTTACTTTCCCGCAATTCAGACAAAAACGGATTTAGAAACTCCAAAACTTGAGACAACTATCCGAGGTGGAACAGAGACAGTTCTCTTGGTGGATGATGATGGCGACATAAGAGAGCTAGGGGCTTTACTTCTTAACGAATTTGGCTACAAGGTCATCACGGCCGGCAACGGAAAGGAGGCCTTGGACATATACCAAACTCAGGGGGAGAATATCTCTCTGATCATTCTGGACCTTATCATGCCTGAGATGGATGGCCGACTTTGTTTGACGGAAATTCTTCGCATCGAACCTGATGCGAAGGTAATTATGGCGAGCGGTTATTCTGAGAACGGACTAGTTAATGGAGTCATGGCGGCCGGAGCACGGGGGTTCGTCCAAAAACCCTATAACATGAGACAACTCCTTACCACGGCTCGTGAGGTCCTTGACAACAATCTCCCTGGGGCTGTTAATACAGCGGAGGAGTCATAGGCAATTTGGGCATGGTCCAGAAAGATCTGGAAGATCTCCGTATCCGAATGGCTGAATTCTAGATCATTTTTCTCCAAAACCCTTGAAAAAAGTATAACAAAATACTCCATCCGGTTCCGTTGTTCTGTAAAGATCCCTTATTCCATCGTCAAAGACGCTTTGCTCTAACATTTCAGTTCTAATTGCAGATTCACGAACACCCTCTATCATGGCCGTAAAAGTCTTCTTGGTAAAACCTTCAACAAATTCAGGTTTGCTTGAATCAACGTAAACCATTCGCGGCGAAACTCTAATCGAACGAAATCCCGCTTGTTGTAACAATGGATACAATTCCCTGCCCACCATGGCGTTTCCGCCTGCCCTCTTCTGGAGTTCCACTTGACACTGAATCGCCTTACGGGCGGAAGGGCTGTCCGGATGAAAAAAAGCGGAACCGTGATCACCTTCAATTACGGTAATCGTACCACTGGGCTTGAGATTAACTTTCAAGGAATTAAGCGCATCAAGCGGTCGGGACAGATGCTCCAGAACGAAACATACGAAGATGTGGTCGAAAGTTTCGGGCCTAAAGCTTAAATGGAAGATATCCGCCTGTTGGAATTCGACATTGGTGAACCCCGCCGCGGAAACTTTTCTCCTGGCTTCTGTAATTGAATCTCCGGATATGTCGACTGCAGTAATAGACGATTGGGGGCTGTTCCGAGCAAGAGTGACGGTCTGTGCGCCAATACCGCAACCAGCTTCAAGCACACTGCTTCCGCTCGGATATGAAGTGTCGGAATGGAGCAATTCAACCAGGGTGGAAGCCTGATCCTGAAGGCGTATGTTTTCTCTTGGGTCGTAACCGTGAATGTATGAGATCTTCATGGTTCCCAGAGTACCATATCTGTTTCCCCTCGTGATACACAAAATAATGTTTTCATTTTGATTTAGTTTCGACCGAGTAAGTAGATAATGATGATTACAGCGCCAAGGATGAACCATTTTTCTATCGACCGATTTGGCCGTTGATCATACTGGAATGGTTGATAGGAGCCGAGGAGCTTCTGTTCTCTTCTTTTGGCGGCTTTTTTCTCCAGGCGCAGTCTTTC
>DYRE01000184.1 GCA_020718965.1 Desulfomonile tiedjei | reverse complement strand
CTCCTTCATCAGGGAACTGTTTCCGATAATCTTCAATTACCTTATTTGGACGATCGTCAATTTTGTCCTCAAGCAAGGTATCTCTCAGTGAAGACGACGCAATTCTCTCTTCTATAAACAGGGCTTCGAACTGGTGAATATTCCTTGAACGAAATTCTTCAATAAAATTGTCCACCTCGTCGGGCAATATTTCCTTGTTACATACGGCGACAACCTCTCCAGTAGCTTCGTCGATGATGTCATGAGCGATGACTTTGCCAGCCAATTCTCGAGGCTCCATAACCAGAGGGGCGACTTTTCTGTCAGCCAGGCGTTTCAGAGCGGCACGGGAAATTTTTTTGTTTTTCTTGACCAGAACCTCACCCGACCCCTCTACATATATATCCGTCGTAGCGTGAGTACCGACCAAAAACTTCAGATCAACTTTTCGCCTTAATCCATCTGGAGTAATCATGATGATCTGTTTGTTATAAAAGTAGTTCAAAATTGTTTCACTTGAAAAGCCAAGGGCTTTTAGTAAAACCGTAACAGGAAGCTTTCTGCGTCGATCAATCCTAACATAGAGACGGTCTTTAAGATCGAATTCAAAGTCAATCCATGATCCCCTCAGAGGAATAATCCTTGCAGAGTATAGCAACTTACCGCTTGCATGCGTTTTCCCCTTATCGTGATCAAAAAATATTCCCGGTGACCGATGGAGCTGAGATACAATGACCCGTTCTGTACCATTGATTATGAACGTTCCATACTTAGTCATCACAGGAATCTCTCCAAAATATACTTCCTGTTCCTTGACGTCCCTAATTGTTCGGGAACCAGTGTCAGGGTCAACGTCCCAAACAATTAGCTGAACCGTAATTTTCAATGGAACTGAATAAGTTACTCCCTTTTGCAGGCATTCCTCGACTGAATACTTTTCTTCCCCCAAGGTGTATTTTATGAACTCGAGAGAAGCTGTATCTGTGAAATCCCTGATTGGAAAAACCGACCTGAATACCGCCTGCAAGCCGATATCTTCGCGTTCCTCCGAAGCTTTATCCATTTGTAAAAATCTGTCATAGGACTGACTTTGAATCTCGATAAGTTTTGGGATTCCCGCAATTTGAGGAATCCGCGCGAAATTCTTCCTGAGCCTCTGAGAGTGCACGGAAAAAGAAGCCATTTTCTCCCTCTGAAATCAGATGATCTTAAAAGGTAGGACTATGGAAGGTGTTCCAGAACAAGTCGACACTAGTTCACACCTATAGTGTGATCTAATGTCGACTGCAGATTTTTTAGAGTGTTCAGACGATTTCCACCACTGCGCCCACTTCTTCCAAGGCGGCTTTAGCTTTTTCTGCGTCTTCTTTAGATACACCCTCTTTAACCGGTTTCGGTACGCCTTCTACCAAATCCTTGGCTTCTTTCAGGCCTAAATCGGTTAGAGACCGAACGACCTTTATAACCTGGATTTTCTTGTCCCCGAATTCCTTTAAGATCACGTCAAATTCGGTTTTTTCCTCAACCGGGGCTGCATCTCCCGCCGCCATTCCCGCTCCTGGAGCAGCAAAGGCCACAGGCGCCGCCGCAGACACCCCGAACTCCTCTTCCAATTCTTTGACTAACTTGCTGAGTTCTAAGACTGACATATTTCTTATGAACTCTTTGAGATCCTCTTTAGTTATCTCTGCCATTGTATCCTCCATTCGCTGTGTAACCAGTAAATCTTGAGTATCTCCCGAATCTAAACGGATGCGGGAGCGGACTCGGCTTTCTTTTCTTCGATGGCTTTCAAGACGGTAAGGAAGGACCTAGGCACAGCGGCTAACGTTCCAACGAACGAGCTTATAGGCGCTATCATGGTCCCTAGCAAACGGCTCAAAAGTTCTTCCCTCGGTGGGAGCTTCGCCAAAACCTCAAGATCAGTCGCTTCAAACAGCTGACCCTGAAGTTCGCCTTTGACCAAACCAAGATTTGGGTGAGTTTTGGCAAAGTCGACCAAGATCTTGGCCAATGCCGGAGCATCATCATTCGAATGAGTCCAGACAGCAGCTCTTGGCCCTACTAAATCAGGCCCTAGACACTCAACGTCGGTGCCTTTGTAGGCCAGTCGAACCAAGGTGTTTTTAAGGACTTTTAGAGATCCCCCACGGGCTCTCAGTTCTGACCTCAAGATTGTCATCTCACTAACGGTCAGGCCCTTAAAATCAACAAGAAAAACTGCCTTGACTCCCTGGAACTGATCTCGAAGCCATGCAACCTGTTTTTCCTTTTCATCTTTCTTCAAATCTTAGCTATCCCCTTTCCATCGGAGGGATTTCAGCGAATCGAGGTAATGCAGATGCGAGGATAATGAAAACATAATCACTCTTTTTCGGCACGTCTAGGCTGGCCTCGATTAAGCGCTGGGTATCAGCGCGCCCGCTGTCTCCGACATGACCTCTCTAAAATTGACGAGTTTAAATTTCTTAGCGCTCCTTAATATAGTTAAGTTAACGGGTTACTTGATGGTGTTTCTAATTTCCTGGGGATCAAGCTTTAGTCCTGGTCCCATAGTCGTCGATAGAGCGATACCGCGCAGGTAAACACCCTTTGAAGCCGAGGGTTTCAAACGTATGATGCTCTCCATGAGCGCTTTAAGATTTTCAGCAAGTTTGTCTGATCCAAATGACACACGGCCTATAGGGCAATGTACAATCCCGGCTTTTTCAACTCGGAATTCCACCTTGCCTCCTTTTAACTCGGACACTGCTCTACCAATATCGAAGGTTACCGTCCCAACTTTGGGGTTAGGCATCATGCCCCGTGGCCCTAGGATCTTTCCAAGCTTTCCGACAACAGCCATCATGTCCGGCGTCGCTACGGCTTTATCGAAATCGAGCCAGCCTTCCTGAATCTTCTTCGCCAATTCATCGCCGCCTACATAGTCGGCCCCCGCGTCACGAGCCTCCTTCTCCTTATCTGCCTTGGCAAAGGCTAAAACTCTAACGGTTTTGCCCGTTCCATGAGGAAGCACGCACGTTCCTCTAACCATTTGGTCCGCGTGTCTGGGGTCCACTCCTAATTTCACTGCGACATCCACCGATTCGTCAAATTTCGCATAGGCAGATCCCAATACAGCATTCAAACCTTCAGTCAAAGAGAACTTGGTTGAACGATCTATTTTCTCTCTAGCGGCATTTTTTTTCTTAGCTACGGACGACATTTGTTTCCTCTACTCAACTTCTATGCCAAGACTACGGGCTGTTCCCATTATGATTCTTACAGCCCCGGGCATATCCTTTGCGTTTAGGTCTGGCATTTTAAGTTTCGCGATTTCCTCAACCTGTTTCAGAGTCAATCTCGCCACCTTATTCCTGTTAGGTTCTGCTGAACCCTTCTCTAACCCAGCAGCCTTTTTAAGTAAATATGAGGCCGGAGGTGTCTTGAGAACAAAACTGAAGGAACGGTCGGCATATATGGTAATTAAAACAGGAATAATAACGCCTTGTTGCCCCTGCGTCTGAGCGTTGAACGATTTGCAGAATTCCATGATATTGACGCCATGCTGACCGAGAGCGGGACCCACGGGTGGTGATGGTTTTGCTTCTCCACCGGGAATTTGCAACTTGACGTACGCTGTTATTTTCTTGGCCATAAATAATCTCCCACAGAAACAGAGCCTTCCCTAAAAAGTCTTTCGCAAACTTTACTCTGTCTCCAATAACTTCGGTGGTTTGCGATTAGTTCTTGGTAACCTGAATAAAATCCAGCTCAACCGGCGTCGGACGACCGAAGATACTAACCAGAACCCTTAATTTGCCTTTGTCCGGCCTCACCTCTTCTACTGTCCCGTTAAAATTTATGAACGGGCCATCAACTACTCTGACAGAATCTCCTTTTTCAAAGGAATATTTGGGTTTAGGTTTCTCTTTTCCTTCCGCCATCTGGGCTTTTATCTTTTCCACTTCTTCGTCCGGTATAATTGCCGGTTCTGTTCTCGATCCTATAAACCCCGTAACTTTAGGAGTGCTTTTGACATGATGCCAAGTCGTGTCGTCGAGTTCCATTTTGACAAGGATGTAACCTGGAAAGAATTTACGGTTCGAGGTTTTACGTTCTCCCTTGACCAGTTCAACTACAGATTCAGATGGTATCAGAACATCTGTAATCCGGTCCTCAAGGGATAAAGTACTAATCTTCTCCTCCAAAGCCATTTTGACCTTGTTTTCATAACCGGAATAGGTATGCACAACGTACCATCTCAACGCCACGAAAGAGCCTCCTGCTAAAAGAAAAACCGATTAGGACAATTTATTTCAAACCTGCAATAATGCTTTAACTATTCTAGCCAGAACCCAGTCACTGAATCCAAGATAAACCGCCACAATGGCAGTTAGAAGTAAAACGACAAGAGTTGAACCCAAAGTCTCCTGTCTTGTGGGAAACGTGACCTTTAGAAGCTCAATCTTAACTTCTCTGAGAAATTCAACGCTTTGTCGGATAAACTCTTTTACTTTTTCCATAACACTTTCCATGGTCCCGAGAACACCGATGGCTAATAAGCAACTGATTTGATGGCAGGCCAGAAGGGATTCGAACCCCCAACCCCCGGTTTTGGAGACCGGTGCTCTAGCCGTTGAGCTACTGGCCTAGCGATCACTTACCATCGAATTATTTGGTTTCCTTATGGAGCGTGTGCATCCGGCAAAATTTGCAATATTTTTTAAACTGCAGTTTATCCGGGGTAGTCTTTCTGTTCTTTGTGGTGGTGTAATTTTTTCGCTTACACTCTCCACAAGACAGCGTCACTATATCTCGCATAGTTCCTCCGGCGTCGGTTCACTCCTAATTGCCTTTTGCGAACCTGACGGCATGACCAAAAGCTTTATTCAATGACCTCGGAGACGACGCCGGCCCCGACGGTTCGA
>DYRE01000585.1 GCA_020718965.1 Desulfomonile tiedjei | reverse complement strand
CCTATACACAAGTTGGCGATTCTGTCAAATATGACTTAGCGGAAACTAAAGTTTAGGCAATGTCAGTTTATTAGCCATTTTCTATACCCACAAAATCTTAATCTGACCATCCAGCGGCTTGAACTCATTATCCCCTGTGACCAAATCCGCTTTTTTCATCTTTGTTAATGCGGCGGCAAAAGCATCCGCATACGACATCTTGTTTTGCGATTTGAAACGCGCCGCCTCCTGCGTTAATTCCCAATCCACATTCTCGAATTGAATTCGCAAATCACTGAGCATTTTCACGCCAGCGTTTGCTTCTTCTTCTGAGACTTCCCGCGCCAACGTGTACCAAACTTCCCCGACGTTGACCACGCTCATGTAAATGGGAATTTGTTCTTCATGCGCAGTGGCGATCAATTCTTCAACCTGTTCCGCTGAAGGTTCGTCTTCAAGGTAGGCAATCACCGCCCAACTATCTAATACGTATGCTTTCGCCTTCTTTGCCATATTACAACTCCCTTTCGCGTTTCTTATCCGCCATCAATGACTTCATTAATCCCTTGCCCTTATACTTTCCACGCAGGCTATGAATGTACTCACGGGTTACGGGGGTAAGGATGATCTGCCTGGTTACGGCATTCACGTCAATTTGAAGATGTGTTCCGTCCTTGATTCCCAATTGCTTGCGAATTTTGGATGGGATGACAACCTGCCCCTTTGAAGTGGCTACAGTTTCCATTTTTGTTCTCCTTTAGTAAATCTTATAAAGAGTGTACCAAAGAACAAAAAGTAAGTCAATGTATAAAAGTATGAAATTCTACAGAAATTCGGTTTTTCTATCTCAATCCACCGTCAGCATCTTTGACAAATCCCTCGGGGGAATCGGAGTAACACGCAGACCTGACAGGTTTCATCGTGGCGCGAGTCTGTCGGACTTCTCCGCGTCGCGCTGTACTCAGTCAATCGGGATTCGGTGGAAACCTGTCAGGACTAACGACAAATCCGTTTTGATCCGTGAATCCGTGACAGAGTCCGTTTACCTAACTCGGACAAGCCGAAAGAGATTTAACCACGGAGAACACAGAGATCACTG
>DYRE01000183.1 GCA_020718965.1 Desulfomonile tiedjei | reverse complement strand
CACGGAGTCCGGATTCAGGACGGGGCAATCATAGCTGCTGTAACATTGTCGAACAGATATATTACCGACAGGTTCCTGCCTGACAAGGCTATAGACTTGATTGATGAGGCCTCATCACGTCTGAGGATAGAAATAGATTCGATGCCTACTGAGATCGACGAAATAGATCGAAAAATTATTCAACTACAAATAGAAGAGCAGGCTCTCAACAAAGAGTCGGATCCAACCAGTAGAGATAGACTTGAAAAAGTCAAAGAAGAAATTGGGCGGCTTTCCGCAGAGACGGAATCGCTTAAAGAGAGATGGCGCAAGGAAAAAGACGTTATCGGTCAAATCAGGCAACTCAAAGAGCGTTACGAACATGCAAAGATTCAGGCGACTCAGGCTGAACGTGATGGCAATCTTGCCAAGGCGGCGGAGTTAAAATATGGAATGCTGATCTCTCTTGAGAAAGATATTGCGGACAAAAACGCCGAACTTGCGGAAATTCAAAAAGATGGAGGGCTTCTC
This sequence comes from Desulfomonile tiedjei, assembly GCA_020718965.1. Taxonomy (GTDB): domain Bacteria; phylum Desulfobacterota; class Desulfomonilia; order Desulfomonilales; family Desulfomonilaceae; genus CAJBEZ01. Next base: position 4,388 of record DYRE01000183.1, on the reverse strand, counting down.
AAGGAAGAAGTCGGGCCAGAGGATGTGGCGGAAGTCGTTGCGAAATGGACTGGCATACCGGTTGTTCGGATGCTGGAGAGCGAAGTCAGTAAGCTTCTAAAAATGGAGGAGAGAATCGGACAAAGGGTCGTGGGGCAAAAAGAAGCCATTATTGCTGTGTCTAATGCAGTCAGACGGGCCAGATCCGGATTGCAGGACCCAAATCGGCCTATTGGATCTTTCATATTCCTCGGTCCAACAGGAGTTGGAAAGACGGAGTTGGCCAGAGCCCTGGCTGAATTCCTTTTTGACGATGAACAGGCGATGGTACGTATTGACATGTCCGAGTATATGGAAAGACATTCTGTTGCAAGGTTAATTGGAGCTCCTCCAGGATATGTTGGGTACGACGAAGGTGGACAGCTCACAGAGGCTGTGAGACGACGCCCCTATTCGGTGGTCCTCTTTGACGAAATCGAAAAAGCCCATCCGGAAGTGTTTAACGCCATGCTTCAAATACTTGATGATGGTAGGCTCACTGATGGCAAAGGCCGTACCGTTGACTTTAAGAATTCCATCATAATCATGACCTCCAACATTGGATCAACGGAAATCAAAGACTATTCGGCGCAAGATGAAGATTCAATGAAAGAGCGCGTCCTTGATGCTTTACGGTTTCATTTCAGGCCCGAGTTTTTAAATCGTCTCGACGACATAATTATCTTTCACCCTCTTAACAGGGAAGACATCAAGAAAATTGTGGACATCCAGATGAAACGTCTGAACAAGAGGTTGGCGGATAACAAGTTGACTCTAACCCTAAGCCCTGAAGCACGAGAAGTGCTCGCTGCCGAAGGTTTTGACCCCTCATACGGCGCCAGGCCCTTGAAAAGAGCTATACAGAGACTTATTGAAAACCCACTGGCGTCTGAGATATTGAGTGGTAAGTTTGATCCCGATGATAATATAGAAGTGGTATCCGCTGGAGATCAATTCCAATTTGTTAAATTGAGCTAGATTTTGTGTGAATCATGATCAACCCGCAAATGTGCCAGAAAAATTAATCGCTTGTGGGTTGATCTTTTTCCCTCGGGGGACTTTTAAAATCCTATTATTTTGATCAAAGCTCTTTTTCGCCGACCACCATCAAATTCCCCATAAAAAATTTGCTCCCAGGGTCCAAGATCCATTTTTCCTCCAGTGATTGCCACCACAACTTCTCTGCCCATTATTTGTCTCTTGATGTGGGCGTCAGCATTGTCTTCTCCTGTTCGATTATGAAGATAGCGGTTTACAGGCTCATGGGGGGCTATTTCTTCGAGCCATTTCTCGTAATCGGCATGTAATCCCGACTCGTCATCATTTATAAAAACCGACGCTGTAATGTGCATGGCGTTGACTAAAATTAGTCCCTCTCCAACGTCTGATTCCGAAAGGGCTTTTTCGACTTCCTTGGTTATGTTGACGAACTGTCGCCTCTTGTTTATATTGAACCACAATTCTTTTCTGTAACTTTTCAAGACGGCCTCCGCTGCTAAACGTTTTAAGTATTGTGCATGTCAAAATATATCATGCTTGACAAAGTTCAGTAACGTCTAGGCTTAGAAAATGAAAAGTTGTCAGATAACCAGAATGGAGCGGGATATGCCAAAAGCTTCGGACATAATGACCAAGGAAGTTATCACAGTCACCAAGGATACATCCATAAGAGAATTGGCTCAACTACTGCTTCAAAAAAGCATAAATGGAACACCAGTGGTTGATGATCTCAAGAGTGTGATCGGGGTAGTTTGTGAATCTGATCTGGTAGAATTTAACAAGCCGTTACATATCCCTACCGTGTTCGTAATTCTTGACTCTATCATTCCAATAGAGAACCCGTGGCGATTGCATAAAGACTTCAAGAGAATATCTGCGACAAAAGTGGGGGACATCTATTCCCATCCCGCAATGGTTGTAGAACCGGATACAGATGTTACAGAAATAGCGAGAATAATGTCGGATAACAAATTTTACACTATTCCCGTGGTTCAAGACGACAAGCTTGTCGGAGTGATAGGCAAGGTAGATATTGTTAAATCACTGACCCTTTTGTAGCGAACTTTGAGTCATGACAAATTGAATCGTGAACGTCTTACTAAAATCCTAGAACTTGTAAGAACCAAAGAGTTGTCAGTCGATAAGGCAGCGGTATTATTTCAGGAACTTCAAACCGAAGACATTGGTTTCGCAAGCATAGATCATCACCGAGCTATCAGACTGGGGTTTCCTGAAGTGATTTATGGAGAAGGTAAGACACCTGAACAGATTCTAGAGATTTTCCAGAAACTTGCAGCTCGTAATAATACAGTTTTAATAACCAGAGTCGATTCTTCGAAGGCCAAATATTTGATGGATCGAGCGCAAGGCGTTCTGGACTACAATTCATTAGGCCGGACTCTTGTTTATTCACCCGAAGCCGCTACAGACTGCGGGCACGGACTAGTGCTGATCATTGCGGCTGGAACCTCAGATTTACCAGTAGCGGAAGAAGCTAAAGTTACCGCTATGGCTTTGGGCAATCAGGTAAAAACTCTGTATGATGTCGGTATTGCCGGGATTCATAGAATTCTTTCGCACATAGACCTTATCAATTCTTCATCTGTCATAATTGTCGTTGCCGGAATGGAGGGAGCTCTGCCAAGTGTGGTAGGAGGCCTGACCGATCGACCGGTTATAGCAGTCCCCACGTCAGTAGGATATGGAGCGTCTTTTGGTGGGATAGCGGCTCTCTTGGGCATGCTCAATTCTTGTGCGCCTGGTGTGGTCGTTGTCAACATAGACAACGGATTTGGGGCAGCGTACGCGGCAAGCGCCATGAATAGGATACCAAGATGCAAGGGTGCTGATTCCAGGTCACAAACCGATGGTTATGTGTTTGAGTAACCTATCTGAAATAGGGAAGAAAACGCTTAGCTTTTAGCTGGCCTATCCCCTTAACTCTGGAAATTTCTTCGGGAGTTGCGAATTTTTCGCCAGAATCTCTGTACTCAACAATTTTCTTTGCCAGGGATTTCCCAATGCCTGGAACACTTGCCAAATCAGTTTCACATGCCTCATTGAGATCAATTCTTTTTCCGCATGCTATGATCTGAGCGCCGGAAAGTCTCCCTACGATAAGAAAATGCCCATCGGTGATGTCAATTATAGAACCGCAAGGAAAAACTCTTTTCAGTTGGTTATGATAACGGTCGGTCTCTCCAGCCTGAAATAATATCTCATCGATTGTAGATGGTCCAGGAAGAAAGACAGTATCTAATATTTTGCTATTTTTTATTAAACGATATCCACAATCGTCTAAATGGCTTGAAGTGGTGTTTTTGGTATGGTCACCGGCGTCGTTGATCCCGCTAAGCCCGGGAAACATCGTAACAGTGAACATTATAGCTATTACGGCTAGTCCTATTGTGGACTTTCTCCGAGAATCGTTAATCGTGAAAGTTTTCTCAGTGGTCCTTGGCAAGATCTTTCTGAAGCTTGTAATCAATGCTATCTACCAGAGCGTTCCAGGAAGCCTGAATAACGTTTTCGTTAAAACCGACTGTCCACCAAACATCCTCTCCATCCGTGGATTCAATGAGCACGCTTACAACCGCTCCGGTCCCTGAAGTACCCTCAAGCACTCGAACTTTGAAGTCCGTGAGATGTACGTCTCCCACATTTGGATAGAAATTGGTGAGAGCTTGTCTGAGCGCATTGTCTAAAGCATTAACCGGCCCATTTCCTTCTGCGGCTGAGAATTCCATTTTGTCTCTTACTACGATTCTAATTACAGCGTCTGAATAGGTTCTTGTGTCTCCTTTTCTTTTGGAACTGGTTACGCTGAACCCATGCAAAGTGAAAAACTTTCTGTGAAGACCCAGCATCCTCTTGAGCAACAACTCAAAAGATCCATCGGCGATATCATATCTGGCGCCTTGGGTTTCAAGGTCTTTGACTATCTTTAATACCTCTCCCAAACGAGGATCATCGGGCGTGAGGTCTATCCCGAACTTGGCGGCCTTTAGAGCCAGGGCGGCGCGACCGGCCTGTTCCGAGATTGGCATGTATCTGACAGCTCCAACCAGTTGCGGGTCTACGTGTTCATAAGCTGAAGGCATTTTGATGACGGCGCTGGAGTGCAAGCCACCCTTGTGAGCGAAAGCGGCGGCTCCTACATAAGGTTGAGACTTGTTAGGAGTCCGGTTGGCCATTTCATCAACGAATTCCGATAGGTGTTTTAGTAATTTTAGTTTAGCCGGCTCGTACTCCAACAATTTCATCTTGAGACTGAGAGCTGGTATTATGGAAATTAAGTTCGTATTTCCACACCTTTCTCCGATTCCATTGATAGTTCCCTGAATCTGTATAACGCCCATTTCCACTGCGGC
>DYRE01000182.1 GCA_020718965.1 Desulfomonile tiedjei | reverse complement strand
GAATGCGGAGCGTGCACAATCATCCTTGACGGAAAGGCGGTTAACTGTTGTTTGACGCTGGCTGCTCAACTCGATGGCAGAAAGGTGGAGACAGTCGAAGGGCTTACAGCAAACGGTAAGATGCATTTCATTCAACGGGCTTTTCTGGAGAAGGGGGCTGTTCAATGCGGTTATTGTACTCCGGGTATGCTTATGTCAGCCAAGGCCTTGCTTGATGAGGTTGAAAACCCTTCAACAGGCAAAATAGTAGAAGCATTGACGGGGAATTTATGCCGTTGCGCAGGATATGTTCAAATACTTGAAGCCGTAAAGGAAGCAGCTCTTATGAAAGCCTCAGTCAGCGAGGAAGATGTCACAAGCTCATGAGAAGTCATTTCAATTACTTAAGGCCGGAATGTCTTACAGAATGTCTGGACATCCTGGCTCAATATGGTAGTGAGACGACCATCCTGGCCGGTGGAACCGATGTTATGATTTCATTGAGAAGCAATGTAAAAAAGCCAGGAATAATTCTCGACATTTCCCGACTGCCGGAAACACGTCTGGTTGAGCCCAGTGGGGAAACAGTTCGTGTGGGCTCTACCTTGACATATTCAGAATTGATTGATCACCCAGTAATAAGTCATGAATTTCCGGCGCTTCGCTCTGCAATGGGTTGTGTTGGAAGCCTTCAGATAAGGAATGTTGGAACGTTGGGCGGAAATATAGCGAATTCATCTCCCGCTGCCGACAGTTTCCCCCCAATGATGTTGCGTGACGCAGAGATCATAATTCAAAAAAAGGGTTCCCTTCGAATTCAGAAACTGGAAAAACTCATTGTAGGAGCCTATTCAAATACTCTCGAACCTGATGAATTGATCACAGGGATTATTTTAAAGAAGGCTGAAACAGGATCCAGGGAAAGCTACCAACGAATAGGCCGGCGTAAAAGCCTATCAATAGCCAGAATTAACGCCGGCATTTTAGGAAGGCTAAATGATTCCGGCGAAATACAGGACGTAAGGATATCAATTGGCTCCGTGGCCCCTACTCCAATGCGTATAACGGATGTGGAGAGAAACTTGATAGGCCTGAGGCCAGAATTGAAAACAATTCGGGAAGCTGGCCAAATGATTGCCCAAAGAATAATTGAACTTGTTGGAGTCAGGCAATCCACTGAATACAAACAGCCCGCTATCGCAGGGCTGGCGCAGAAATGTCTGGAGGATGTATTCCTTGACAGCAACTCCAACTAATCAAAAACATTTCCTGATAGGGAGCAGTGTTCCACGTATTGGAGTTGATGGCAAACTCAATGGAACGGCTTTGTTTTCAAACGATGTGGCGTCCAAGAACGCTTTATGGGTAAAAGTCCTAAGAAGCGAGTTGCCGCATGCGAAAATAGAATTCATAGATATTAAAGACGCTCTCCGCACCCCTGGATGTGTTGCGATTTTCACTGCGCAAGACATCCCGGGTAATAACAGTTTTGGTATTATAAACAAGGATCAACCTCTTCTCGCTGATTCAAAAGTACGATTTGTAGGGGATCCGGTAGCCCTTTGCGTTGCAATTTCTGAAGATGTCGCTGAATTGGCGCTTTCAAAAATTCATATCACTTATTCAGAACTAGCCTCAATCTTTGATCCCGAGGAATCTTTAGCCCCAGGGTCCCCTTTGATACACGAAAGAGGTAATTTGCTGGGGAAGCGGCTAATAAGAAAAGGAGCGCCGGAACTAGCTTTTGAAAAGGCCGATGTCATCGTTGAAAGAACATATCAAACGACATATTTGGAGCATGCGTATCTGGAACCTGACGCGGGCTACGCCTACCCAGATTCCGACGGGAAAATAGTAATTTACGCCACCACACAAAATCCTCATTATGATCAGGCCGACGTGGCCAGGCTGCTAGGAATTGAAGCCGATAAGGTTCGTATAATACAGACAAATACAGGTGGGGGTTTTGGATCCAAGCTCGATCTAAACGCACAGGGTTTCCTGGGATTAGCTTGTTATCTGTTGAAAAAACCTGTCAGAATGGTTTTCTCTCGAGAAGAAGCCTTTCTTGCCACACCTAAAAGGCACCCTCTAAAGATCAAATACAAGTCGGCCGCTAGCAAAGACGGAAGACTGCTGGCGATAGACGTGAAAATAATAGGGGATACAGGCGCTTACGCCTCCTATGGATTGGCCGTAGTTTCCCGTTCCGCCATTCATGCGACTGGTCCATATGAAGTGCCTAACGTATTCATTGAATCTGTTTTTGCCTATACGAACAACCCTATTGCTGGAGCAATGAGAGGTTTTGGGGTGCCTCAGGTAGCTTTTGCCCATGAATCGCAGATGGATCTACTGGCGGAAGCTTTAGGTATCAGCCCTCTCGAGATCAGGCGCAGGAATGCCTTAAGGCTGGGTTCCACCACAGCGACAAAACAGGAACTAACCGCAAGCGTTGGTATTCAGACTTGTATCGAGGCTGTAGCCTCCCATTACGAGGCAATTAGAAATAAAATATATTCGAAAAACACCAAAAAACTTCGTGGAGTGGGATTGGGTTGTATGATGTACGGCATAGGCAACACTGGAACTCAAAATCCCTCTACCGCTCAGGTCGAATTACAGTCCAATGGTGAGATTATTTTGTATAGCGGAGCAGCGGATATAGGACAGGGGTCTTCAACGGTCCTGATTCAAATTGTGGCCGAAGAACTGGGAGTTGGACCGGAAAAAATAACTTTGGTGACCGCTGACACAGGATTGACCACTTCAGCCGGGGCGACGTCGGCAAGCAGACAGACTTATATCTCCGGGAATGCCGCTCTGGACGCTGCAATGAAGCTCAAAGAGGCAATCCTTACGGAAGCGGCGACAATACTTAAAGCGAGTCGCAAGTCACTGCATCTGAAAAATGGTTTCGTTCTGGATTCTTCTAAAATTGAAAATTTCGTTAGTTTCGAACAGATAGCAAACAAGGCCAGGAGCGAAGGAAGGCCGCTGAAATGGCAAGGATTTTTTGATCCGGACACCACGCCTTTAGACCCCGAGACAGGCGAAGGAAAACCTTACGCTACTTTTGCATTCGCCGCGCAGATAGCCGAAGTTGAAGTTGACATTCTTACCGCCGAAGTGACAGTCAAGAAGATAATTGCCGCACATGATGTCGGTAAAGCTATAAATCCGGAATCCGTGAGAGGCCAGATCTACGGTGGAGCGGCAATGGGGTTGGGGTTTGCCCTGATGGAAGAGTTTGTTCCTGGTAAGACTGTTTCCCTGAAAGATTATCACATTCCCACTTTCTCGGATATGCCCCCGGTAGAGTGCTTAATAATCGAAGAGCCTGAACCAACAGGTCCTTTTGGCGCGAAAGGGGTCGGAGAACCCGCTCTAATTCCAACGGCTCCCGCAATTCTGAACGCAATTGCTGATGCCCTGGGGTCGAGAATATATTATTTGCCGGCCAACCTGGAAAGGGTCATGAAAGCAATTCATTCAGGGGCCTCAAAAGTAAATTTCAGTTTGGGTCAATAACTTAATTTTAAAGTGAAGGAAAAGTTATCTATGTCGACGACTCTCATAAAAAATATTGGAACATTAATTTCCGGAGATATTTCAAACCCTTTAATAAATGCTGACAGCATCATGATTACCGACAGCAGAATATCCCATATCGGGTTGGCCTCCAAACTTCCAGGAATGGCTGACGTGGTTGTTGACGCAGCGGGAACTACTGTCGCACCGGGTCTCATCGACTCTCACTGTCATGTGGTTCTTGGAGATTATACGCCTCGACAGAAACAAATGGATTTCATTGAAAGTGAAACTCATGGAGGCGTTACTACAATAATTTCCGCAGGTGAGGTTCATTTACCCGGAAGACCTAAAGACCCTGCAGGCACAAAAGCTCTGGCTATATTGGCCGCCAAATCATTTATGAACTTTCGGCCTGGAGGAGCAAAGGTGATAGGGGGTTCGGTAATACTCGAAAAAGGTCTTTTAGAAAAGGATTTCGAAGAAATGGCTCGAGAGGGCGTTAGAGTAGTCGGGGAAATTGGATTAGGGTCAGTGAAGTTTCCAGCCGACGCAGCTCCAATGGTCAGGTGGGCCAAGAAAAACAACATGGTGGTTCTCATGCACACGGGCGGAACCTCAATTCCCGGAAGTGATACTGTTACAGCCGATCAGGTAATCGCCACGGACCCGGATGTGGCATGTCATGTCAACGGTGGACCTACCTCTTTGTCTTCTGATGAGATCCGAAAACTAATTGAAAATACCGATTACGCGATAGAGCTAGTTCACTGTGGAAACCCCAAAGCGCTGATCGAGGCTGTAGAGATCGGCGACAGATCCGGCTTTCTTGCAAGATTTATCATAGGGAACGACGCTCCTTCTGGAACCGGGGTCATCCCATTGGGAATATTGAGAGTAATTTGTATGGTTGCGTCCCTTACCACAGTGAAACCTGAAGTGGCCATTTGTATGGCTACAGGAAATACCGCCAATGTCTTCAGGTTGGACACAGGCTTTATTCGGGAAGGGGCCCCCGCCGACATTATAATAATGGATTCTCCTATGGGATCAGTTGGAAAGACAGCGCTCGACGCAATTAGCGTGGGTGACATCCCGGGAGTTTCTATGGTAATGATTGATGGTAAAATACATGTAAAAACGAGTAGAAATACTCCTCCGGCGGCCAGAAAACCTTTATTTGCATAAGAATTCAGTATGGAAATTCAGCGAATACAAAAATGAAAGTCAATCCGGAAAAATGTACAGGATGTGCGGAATGTCTGCCGATCTGCCCGCAATCCGCTATAAAAATCCGAGGAAAAAAAGCCTATATTGATGATAAGTGCAGTGATTGTGGAGCATGCCTGCGTGTTTGCCCAAACTTGGCTATTTGCTCTGAACACATA
>DYRE01000584.1 GCA_020718965.1 Desulfomonile tiedjei | reverse complement strand
GACCGGGGGTGTTGTCCCGGTCTCCAGGTACCCGTAGCACAATTTGCTCCGAAATCAGATATAGAGCTTATGCGATTCGTAACTGCGCGATTGTTGCACGGGCATCCCCACCGCTTATGTCTGGAACAATACTTAGGGATGTAAAATTTGTTAATATACCGTATTAGGGCTGATAGTGATATCGTATAATGGCAGTCGTTCCGATCGTTGCAGTCGTTCTTCCATTTTTGTCTTCTCTTTTCCGCAGACTTTGACTCCTTTCTCATAGGAAGTCTTCAACAGATGCACAGTGGCATTTAATCCTTTCCAGACAAAATTGGTAGCTCGGTTCAACACGGTTTCCACTGTATCAAGAAGATATCCATTCCATGATTTTTCAAGTCCCGCCCAATAACGCTCAATTGCGTTATACTTGCTGTGATAAGGCGGATAATAAACGAGGTGGATAATCAGACCGGTTACATCAGCAAATTCCGCAATCCTTAATAAAAACTGAGTGCGGCGCCCACTACATTCGGGACCATTGTCCATATTGATGAAGAGACGCCTCACATTGGACAGCTCCTGTTTTCTTTCGTTCCACCATAGAAAAAATCCGTCAACCATGAAGTCACTTGTTTTATAGCTGTCTGTAAAAAAGAGAAACGCCCTGCCGCTCACCGGCTCCAAGATACCGCCCGGTATGAGTTTTTCTTTCATCCGCATGTCATGGTCCCACGCCTTGACAGGTTCGAGACCTCGTGAACGACCGTGTCTTGAATATTCGCCGATATTGACGGTCGCTTTTGTATCTATACTTATCCTCAACGTTTCCGGATCTGCATCTGCCAACGCGTTCATTTCCCAGACATTTTCAAAGATGGCGTCCGTTTCGGGAGTTTTTTTGAACCTTCGTATTCTCCACAGTACGTAACCGACAACCATGACGGTTCAATATGTTGGAAATCGTTTGCAACGTAGGCAATGCCTCTTCAGACCATCCCTTTAGCATAAGGGCGTTATATACAGCTTTTGCCGTCATATTCGTATACAAAAGTGTCGTCCTCAACCGGGATTCTGACTGACTGTGAGGTTCCATGATTTC
>DYRE01000583.1 GCA_020718965.1 Desulfomonile tiedjei | reverse complement strand
ATTCTTCCCATCCTACGCCAACTGCAGTTTCAGTTGGTTTTTTTTTGGTCAATAATTGAACTGGGTGGTGGATCCACAGGCAATTTCAATGAAGTCCGGATAATTTTGATTCAGGAAAATACAAAACTGGGATTGGAGTTCTTTCCCATAAATATGTAATAATAATTCGGTAGCCCCGAATAGTCGATTTAAGGGGAGATTTATTATGATTCAAGCTTTCAAACAACAAGTAAAAGTGCAGGCGGATGGTCTTATCCAGATTCATGTTCCGGAATTCAAGGCTGGAACCATCGCGGAAGTCATCGTCCTAGAATCCTCTGAACAAGGCAAGAAAACCACCTTAACCAGTATCATCGGTAAGGGACGAGGATGTTTCCCAACGGCTAAAGAAGCGGATGCCTTTATTAGAAAAGAGCGGAATTCATGGGAATAATGGATGTCATCAAAGGGGACAGGATTTATCTTGATACCAACATCATCATCTATGCTATGGAAGGGTATCCTGAATATGTTTCTTCCCTGTCCTCCTTGTTTGCCGCTATCGATGAAGGAAATCTAGTGGCTGTGACGAGTGAACTTACCTTGGCGGAATCTCTCGTCAAACCGATGATGGATGATAACGCTCATTTGCAAAATATGTACATGGATGCGCTACAATCTTCTGATGCGCTTTTCGTCATACCGGTCAATCGTCAGATTCTCATCGAGGCAGCTAAACTTCGGGCCAAAACAGACACATTAAATCTTCCAGATGCTATCCATCTTGCAACGGCCCATGTTCATCACTGCGATTCTTTTCTCACAAATGACAAACGTTTGAGAGCCCTGTCGGAATTTCATGTTGTAATTCTATCAGAAGCGTAAAAGACCCTTGAAGGATACTCAACTGTAATTGTCCCCAAACTATCCCCGTTGACTCGCTCGTCGAATCAATTGGAATTGAACCTGATATGGACCTTCCGGAACTAATTGGCGATGAATGGGCAGACCCTGAAGAAATTCTGTATGACTCCTGCTCCGATTGTATTGACGCTGAAATCGAAGCAATGAAACACCGGAACTCGTCGATATTTTGAACCTCTCGGT
>DYRE01000582.1 GCA_020718965.1 Desulfomonile tiedjei | reverse complement strand
GGGATTCGGCGGGATAAATCCCTGCCTCAGTTCGTGAAAATCCACTAAAGTGGATTCGTGGTGTGGTCAACCCGAAGGGTTTCCATGTACTGAGCAGGCGGCTTTAGCCCCGTTCATCCCCATTGTGCGCGAAACCACGCCATCTTATTCCTCTTCTTCAATTCTCTCGTACACCGTAATCAATTTATTCTCGCGATGATGTTCCTTCTGTCTCGCGGCATATTCGATAACCGCCTCCAACGAACGCTCGCCTATACTTAATGCGCTATAACCGCTTGCCATTTGAATTTCCCATCGCTTCCATCCATGTGATTGATGGCAAATGCGCTTGTCCCTTTGATGTGACGAACACTGTCGGCTACCGAAATCTTCGGAGGAATGGACAGAACAATATGCACATGGTCTTCGATGTTGCCTGCTCCATGGATTTTCAAATCCAGTTCCTTGGCTTTCTGATACAACACACCATAAAACATTTTCTCGCGCTCAAGTGTGATGCTTAGTTCGCGGTCATGTGTTGCCCAGATAAGGTGATAGTGGAGTCTCCAGTAAGTCAGTATAGTTTTCTTTTTGTTTAACTCAGCAGGACAAATCCACGCGAAAGTTATTAATGAAATCTTTCATTCTTCTCCAGCATTTCCACAAACTGCTGAATTCGTTTCGCGCGTGTTTCCGCGTTCCTGGCGGTTTCAATTCTGAATAGAAACGAATAGCGGTTCGCGCTGTTGAGTGTCTCGAAGTAGGCTTTGGCTTTCTGGTTCCTGTCTAACGCAGACTGGAAATCTTCTGGCACGGAAATATTTTTTTGTGAGGCGTAGGCTTGTGCCCAGCGTCCATCCGCTTTGGCGGCTTCGATGGCTTTGAGACCTGCGGGCTTCATTTGTCCGCTGGCGATCAGGCGCCCCACTTTTTCCACATTGATCTTTGACCAAATGCTCTTTGGTCTGCGCGGTGTGAATTTTTGCAGGAAGTATTTTTCGTCAAAACTATTTTTCTGACCGTCGATCCAACCGTAGCACAAGGCAATGTCAAGAGCCTCTGCATATGTGATGGATGGGATGCCAGAATCCTTTTTGGACAGTTTCAAC
>DYRE01000181.1 GCA_020718965.1 Desulfomonile tiedjei | reverse complement strand
CCGGATTTAATGATCACCTGAAATCGGCCAGAGAAGGAGTTGAGAATAATTTTCTGGAAATTGCGTACTTTGATTTCGAGGACGACAAGGTGTTGGTTCGAGCGCGCAGAGACCACAACTCGACACAAATCGACAGGTCCTTTTTTAAGTCTGTTGAAACAGAACTCTCGGAACCGTGGAATATTTGTTCCATCTGCAATGATTCTGAATGCAGAATTTATCTGTACGGACCGGTTCTTTTCAATTCTGAGCCAAAAGGTATTTTGGCTGTTGAGTTGTCGATAAGATCTCTTCTGCAGACAATCAAATCCTTCAAAGCTTCCGGGTTGAGTCAGAACACATGGGTAATCGGTGAGAAAGGCTCGGTAATAATAGGTCCTGACGGTGTTAAGGGCAGAAACATCGAGGACATTTTTGGTTCCGCTATTTCCTATTTCGTGAACATTCAGATTCGGAAACCTCTTTTCAGCATCAAGGATCGAAATCATGAACGAATGCTACTTCTTTCCAGACCGCTCGGGATAGGAGACTTCCATGTTTTGAAGGTGGCCCCGGAAACGACCTTTGGAAAAGCTCCTTCACCCTTGGTCTGGGTAGTATTGGCCTTAGCTCTCACTGGAGGGTTGGGCCTCATGGTTGTCTATGTTCTGCGTAGTTTCAGGATCCAAACCCGAATGAACCTGGAACTTCAGGAGGCTAAGAAGCTTCTGGAGTCAAGGGTAAAGGAAAGAACGTGCGAACTCGAATCCACAAATCAGGAAATGTTGCGCCACATAATGGAACGCAAACAGGTCCAGCAAGAGCTATACCAGCACTCCCAGATCCTTGCTTCCATAACGGACACAATACTGATCGTTTCCAAAGAAAAGAAGATAGTTTACGCAAACTCCACGGCCTGCGAAATTTACGGCGATGGGACGCAAGAATCCCTCATAGATAAATCTTGCCATCAAGCTCTAAAAGGGCTCCCTGACGCCTGTCCGGACTGTATAATTGATAAAGTCACGTCCTCCGGTAAGTCCCACAAAGTTGTGACAACGTGGCTCGGGAAAGACGGAAAAGAACTTTGGGTCTACAACAGCGCCTTCCCATACTATGACAATGAGGGTGACCTGATAGGCTCTATAATGCTAAGCACAGACTATTCAGCTCAGAAAGAGATAGAAAATCAGCTAAACCATGCCAAGCAGCAAGCTGAGGCAGCCAGTCAGGCCAAAAGCGATTTCCTGGCGAGAATGAGTCACGAAATAAGAACCCCCATGTATGGCATACTGGGAACCCTTGAATTGGTGCTAGACGGAGACTTGAAACCAGAACAAAGGGACCTGTTGCACACATCCAAATTCTCAGCGGAGGCGCTTCAGGGGATTCTGAATGATATCCTGGACTTTTCCAAGATTGAATCGCGAAAAATTGATCTTGAGAACAAGATATTCTCGCCGATTTCAGTTGTGGAATCCATTCTCGGCATAATGGCCGCAAAGGCTCAAGAGAAGAACCTGGAATTGGTGTCAGACATAAAACCTGATGTGCCGGCGGCGTTAATGGGAGATCCCCACAGATTGAGGCAAATCCTTCTCAATCTCGTTGGCAACGCAATCAAGTTTACAGAAAAGGGTGAGGTTGTAATACATATCTTTAGGAGAAATTACTCTGGGGACAAACTTCTCATAGAATTCGTAGTTACAGACACTGGGATAGGAATTCGTCCGGAAAAACTGGAAACTATTTTTGATCCGTTCGCCCAGGCTGAAGGTTTTATATCCAGGACATTCGGAGGCACTGGCCTTGGACTTGCGATATGCAGCACTCTGGTTGAAATTATGGGCGGCAGGATTTGGGTGGAAAGTGATGTAGGACAAGGGAGTTCCTTCCATCTTTCAATTCCCTTTGGGATCACTGAAAACATTCAACCTCTTGAGAAGGTCAATCCCCAGGAATTCGGCCACGTCATCGCATTGGTGGTAGATGACAACCCAACGAATCGTCGCATTCTGCTGGAGAATCTGACTCGATGGGGACTGAGCGCTGAAGAAGCTCCCGACGCGGAGCAGGCGCTGGAGAAAATATCTCTTGCTGAAGCCAGTAACAGGCCTTATGGATTGATGCTTCTGGATCACAAACTGCCAGGAATGTCAGGAGTGGAACTATTAGAAAAACTTCAGGAAAAAAAGGATCTGAAGACAATTCTTTTGACCTCTTCGCCCGACATGAATGAAAGAAAACGTGCGATAGAGTTAGGGGCCAAAGGGGTCATTATTAAACCGGTAAAGATTGCCGATCTAAAGGAGAACGTTTGGAATGCCTTGGGCTGTAGCTCCAAAGAACGTTTCCAAGTCAATGGAGATAAAGCCGAGAGACAAAATACAGATACTGCAAAGACAACAAACCAGACATTGAGATTACTCCTGGCTGAAGACAATCCCGTCAATCAAAAACTTATTGCCATGGTTCTGAAAAAGAGCGGATATATCGTCCACATCGTGGACAACGGACGACTAGCCGTCCAGGCGGCCACAGATGGAGATTTTGACCTGGTGCTTATGGACATACAAATGCCTGTCATGGATGGCCTCACCGCAACCAAACTTATCCGGCGCAATGAGGAGCGATCCGGAAAACACCTTCCTATTTTCGCTATGACGGCTCATGCCTATCAGGAAGCTGAAAACATGTGTAGAGAATCAGGAATGGATGGTTACCTTACCAAACCTATCAGTGGATCAAAGCTCACTCAGATACTGGGAAAGATATTAGCCAGGAGGACCCCTCCGAATCATAAAGATTTTTGTTGAGATCGATGTTCCATTGGAAACCTTGCATTCTGGACCATGACAGCAACTCCTGCAACTATTCCAGATAGGACCTGGCCTGGCGACTGACTGTAGGGCTGGCATCGTCCAAAACCCGGTCCACAATACTTTGCAAAGCATCTTGAACCAATGGCTTCAGGTTGGGTCTCATTCTCTTGAAGTCCTGAAAAACATTCAACAGTTTGGAAGCGATATATGTATTGACAGAAGCCAGTTCTACAACTGTTTCTGAGGCCCACCGGACACCCTCTGGACTCCAGATTTTCTTACTGTTCCCTGCCATAGTCATCAGAAGCGCTCTCGATAATGTTGGGTTTGTGAGGTCAAATGTCGACCTTTTTCGTTCTTTTCCCATCATTTCAAAGACATCCGCTTTCCATCCACTTGACACTATCCTCAAATAATTGGCGTAACCGCTGAGATGCCCATTCCAGTTGGCGTATGTTTCTTCCAGAATATTTAGTCTTTCCGACATGGAACTGCGATTAACGGCAATCAGCGCCCCAACCCTGTCAGTGGCGGTTGTTGAGGCGGCAAGATGATTTCTGATCAACTCATGACTGTCCCCGGAATCGTCGACGGAAATCATTTCAAGCAATATCTGTTTAAGGATTCTATCTTCAATGCCATCTCTTGGCGAGGATTTAGGTTTGTAAGTGTCCAATGAGTGGAACTGTGTCACGAGATCAGATCTGAAGCGCCGATTTAGGGCCTTGATAAGCCTGTCTCTCGCATGTATAAGCTCCAGTCGCCAACTTGAGTAATCCCTATCAAGAGGCTGTTCATCGATTCGCAGCAGGAACGACTTTACAGAAGACGCCAGTGATGTGTCGTTCAGAATTTCCCCAAAAAGATTCATCCAGGTTCTGTCGATTTCGGAATCAGGGTCAAGGAGAAGCTGCGTCCTCTGAATATCGGTGAGGCTTCTAAACGCCTCTATTCGGTTAAAGAGGTTGTTGTCCAGCCTGGTTTGCGCAATGAGTTTGTCGATATCTCTGTTAGTCCAACGACATGTGCCGTAAAATGAGTAGTCGCGATTTACCGACGCAAATGCAGGCTCTGTCCAGATGTTGTCAAAAACCACCTGAGATTTTTTGGAGTCTAATTGGCATATTCTGCTTGTGCCGGAAACTATTTGTCCTTCATGGTCTATTAAAGCAACTTCCACTGGCGCCACGAAAGGGGCTTTTTCAGCTTCGATCTGTTCCTGTGAAAATGACAGGACATATCGTCCGATGGACGAATCGTAGCTGGTTTGAAAAGCCACTTTGGGATAACCAATCCTATAAAGCCAGCACTCCTTGAATCGCCCGAGATCCTGGCCGGAAACTTCCTCAAAACACTCGAAAAACTGGTCCGTATTCGCATTGGAGTTTTTATATCTTGAGAAATAAAGGTCTTTTCCTCCAAGGAAGAGCGTCTCACCGACCAGAAGCCTCAACATCCGGATAACTTCAGCGGCCTTGACGTATGTCACACTGTCAATGAGATCATCTGGATCGTTGAATCCCGGCCTGACGATTATTCCGGCCTTTCCGGTATCCTCTATCGCTAACGGGCCTAGCAAAGGACTCCTGATCGAATCAACCTGATTAAGACGGACAAAAGACGGGTCAAAGGTGTCCTGCAGGAATCTCCTTTCAACATCAACAGTGTAGGCCTCGTTCAGCCATACATCAAAAGGGGTCTCCATGGTCGTCTCACTTCCGCACTGATTATGTTCAAACTCATGAACAATAACGGCGTAAGCGTAAACTAAAGACGAGTCCAGGGTATGATCGTCGATCAGAGCGGCGTCTGTCACGATGGTAGTGTTTCCGACGTTCTCCATGCCCCCAAAATTTGATTTTGTCATACATATTGTGCGGTAAACATCCGAAGTATATTCGTAGCCCTGGGTCTTGCTGATCCACAAGACCGATTCCTTCAATATTTGCATTGGAATCCCGGCATTCTCGATTCTTCCTGGAGGGACGAGATATTCCAGTCGAATAGTCTTTCCCGATTCATAGGTAACATGATCCACCAATTCGTCCCATGTGCCTACACAAACCAGAAAAAGATAGGGCGCCATTGGAACGTCATTTCTATATGAAATAAGTTGTCGTGAAGAATCTCCAGGTTTTGGGATGGGCCTTGC
>DYRE01000581.1 GCA_020718965.1 Desulfomonile tiedjei | reverse complement strand
AGCCACGCATCCACTCGAGGACCTGAAATCCTCCAAAGCATCCACCAACCAATGCGTGGAAAGTTTCAACACCTAGCCTGTCAGTCAGGCGAGCTTGAGCACTTACCATATCTCGAATTGTAACAACCGGAAACCTCAACCCGTAGGGCTTCCCGCGCCCAGTATCCATTGACGACGGGCCTGTGCTACCGCCGCATCCGCCAAGAACATTTGAGCATATTACAAAGTATTTATCCGTGTCGAAAGGTTTGCCCGAACCGACCGCAGTTTCCCACCAACCCCTTCTTGAGCTTGAAACGTTACCCTCCCCTGTTACGTGAGCGTCAGATGTTAATCCATGGCAGATCAGTATCGCGTTATCTTTGGCGCTATTGAGGTTTCCGTATGTTTCATAGGCAATCTCATAACTGTTAAGGATTTTCCCGCTCTCCAGTATCAAAGACGAATCAAAAAATAGCTTCTTCATGACGTGATTCATCTTGAGGCCTGTTTGACAAGATGAGCGTATTCCTTGTGTATGACAACCCCACCGGGGTACTCAACCGATGATGGCAGATTCGGAACTGGCCCTCTTACTGCAAGCGACAGGAAACGCCCGTCAATCTCTAAAGCAAGATTGTTTGACAAAAATTCCTCGCAAATTGCCTCAACCTCAGAGCGATGAACGCCATTCATGGCAAACATCCGCACTAATGTTTCTTTTCCTGGGGCTTTATCCGCAGCGAGGTAAATGTCTTTGTGAAGGCCGACATACCTGTATATGGAATCAACGGCCAATGGCCTGGTGTCACGTATAATCAATTCTGGCCCGTCTGATTCCATTTCGAGTTTAACCTGCTGATACCAGAACAATTGTCTCCACTCGTCAATCTGGCGTTTCAGAATCTTGAAAACCTTTCTCTCAGTAAGAAAAGCCACAATCGGGTTCAGTTCAGCAGTCGCCCGAACTTCATCCTCACAGAAATAAACCAGATCATCAAGCTGCCTTTGATCAACCGGATAAACATATTTTAACGCAGAACTGGCCCTAAGTTTTAAACTGTATAGTTCCTGGTTCTCGTGATAAACGCTAAAACGGCAGAATTCAAGTGGAACTA
>DYRE01000580.1 GCA_020718965.1 Desulfomonile tiedjei | reverse complement strand
GCCAGTGGTTATGCGCCGGAAGATGAGTTACACAAAGAGATCCGACCTCTCGTCATGGGTTTTTTGCAGAAGCCTTTTTCGATGACGGAGCTAATGAAAGAGGTCCAGTCTGGTTTGGTTGGTGACAAAGGGTAACAACTGTTCTCGGGAGGGGTTTGCCAATAACATTTGTAGCAGAGATAGAGCCAGAACCGAAAGGTGTAGTCAATGACAGGCCTGAAAACAACCGAAGAGATTTTACTTCAAGAGACAGAGAAGGAAAGGTGTCGGGGGAGCGAAGAAAAATACCGCTTGATAACCGAGCACATGAGGGATGTTGTCTGGCAGACTACGCCTGACTTGGTCATCACGTATGTCACGCCTTCGGTCAAGAAACTTTTTGGATATGAGCCTCAAGAGCTTGTAGGGAAACATCTGGAGTATTTATTGACGAAAGTTGGCAAGGAACTCGTTCAGAGCCGGTATCCGGATATCTTGTCAAGACTGGCTGCACAACAGGACTTTGACACGGATGTATCCGTCGTGGAGCAAATCAGGAAAGACGGAACGACTGTATGGACTGAAGTGATCACGGTCCCGGCTTTCGATAGCGCCGGAAAATTTATAGGGTTTCAGGGTGTGACCAGAGATGTTTCCAAACGCAAGCAGGATGAGGAAGCCCTGCGGACCAGTGAAGAGAAGTATCGAAATCTTGTGGAAAGTATTAGCGACGTTATCTTTGAGGTCAACGCTGAGGGCGTGATCAACTTTATAAGTCCGGTTGTCCGGAATGTGTTTGGATACGAAGCCGAAGATTTCATAGGAAAGACGTTCCTGGAATTCGTTCATCCGGAAGACATCGAGTTATTGATCAGGAGATTTGCTGAACTCTCTAAAGGGGTCGAATATCCGCTGGAATATCGTGTACTGGGCAAATCCGGAGAGGTCCGACATGTCCGGACATACACAAAACCTATCATTGAGGAAAATACTTTCGCCGGAGCCCGAGGGACACTCATAGATATTACTGACCGTAAACTTGCGGAGGCGTCTCTCAGAGAGAGCGATGACAATCTCAGATCTTTCTTCCACACAATTTCGGAGAAAGTTTTTTTGATG
>DYRE01000180.1 GCA_020718965.1 Desulfomonile tiedjei | reverse complement strand
GTCCCTGCCCATCATCCAGCCATCAAGATTGTAGCAGGGTTTGCCGGATACTAGGGCCAGGTAAGTAGGGTCGAGGTAATCGGGACCAACCTTGTAGGTCTGGACACTCATTCCTCTTCTGACGAGTGCCACAACAAGCGCCAGTGTAATAGACGTCTTTCCTACGCCACTGGACGCTCCGGCTATCATGATCCTGGGAGTTTTAGAGCCCAGATTCCTGTAGGCTGATTGCGTCATCTACTGTTTGCTCACCTTAACCTTGAATCCGCCTGAAAGTTCCAGAGGAGTTACAATATCATTTTAATCACATACAGAATCAGCCCAATAGCTAACAGAAAAATAAGAGCCGTAACCTTCATGAGTCTCACGCTGGCGCTGATGTGCTCATTCGCTGGTTGCTCAATCGATCTACCAATGTAGGGTTTGTCATGTATCACGCCCTGATAGCGACTTGGACCGCCGAGCATTAAACCAAGCGCCCCGGAAAACGCCGACTCACTGTGTCCGGAATTGGGGCTTGAATGTTTGAGTCTGTCAGTCCTCAGCGCCCTGAGCGATTCCCTGGATCTCATCCCCATCAGCAATGCAGCGCATGGAACCAGGAGGCCGGTTATCCTGCTGGGAATAAAAGCCGCAATGTCATCAAGCTTTGCTGAAGCCCAGCCAAACAGCAGGTAGCGTTCATTCCTGTATCCAAAGGTTGAATCCAGAGTGCTGATAGCCTTGTAAACCATTACCCCTACAGGCCCCCCTATCATTCCGTAGAAAAGGGGCGCTGTAACTCCATCAACGAGGTTCTCCGCAACACTCTCAACTGTGGCCTTAATGATAGCGGTTTCATCGAGTTCGTCCGTATCCCTTCCGCAAATCATTCCAACCCTTTTCCTTGCTAGGACCAGATCCCCCTTGTCAAGAGCCAGTTTGACCTCGTTGGCGTGTTTCGCAAGATCTTGGGCTGCGATTCCTGTATACATTATGAATATCGATATGATAGCGCCAAGCCACGGATTTACCTCAAGGCCTAACTGCACAACGCCGTATGTGAGGACAGCGGTCACAGCGACCACAGTGAGAGCGGTCAGCAGGCCTGCAATTCGAGCATTTGCCAAGCATCTGAGAGTTATCGGCTCAAGCCTGATAGCCAGCGACCCTATAAGGCGCACAGGATGAGGCCAAGACCTGGGGTCGCCTATCAATGCGTCCAGGATCAGAGCCGCCAGGATCTGCCATTCTGTTGAGATCACAGTCCCATCGACCGGTAAATATCATTCATTCGAACGCTCTTTCGCACAATGTCGGCCAAACGATCGAGACTGGGCTCAATATCATATGATGATGAAATACCTTCCAGAGGGGCTAGTCCCTTGCGTTTCCGAATTCTGTTGATAAACCATCGCCTGAAAGCGTCTGCGTCAAAGACACCATGGATGTACGTCCCCCATGCAAGACCATTGGGGGACATATAACCGAGAGGCGCTCGGCCCTCATCAGAGAAAGCCTCTATTGCGTCATTAGAAATTGTTTGGCCATGATGAATCTCGTAGCCAAAAACTGAATTCCCGGAATCTATATGTGTGGCTCTAACCCGATTGAGAGTTTTCTCCTGTTCCATCTCTGTGGTCAATCTCAGGAAACCCAGTCCTCTAATACTTTTCAGATCAGATTCAAGGCCGTATGGATCCTGAATGGTCTCCCCAATCATCTGGAATCCACCGCAAATCCCTACAATTTCAGTCATGCCCTCCAGGAAAAGACCTTTGATAGCATCACTCATTCCCGTGGAATTCAGATATTCCAGATCCTTGATTACGTTCTTGCTGCCTGGAAGAATTACGGCGTCGGGTTCACGGAATTCATTGACCGTCCTCACAATTCTCAATCGCACATCAGGTTCGATCTTGAACGCGTCGAAATCCGTAAAATTCGATATATGCGGCAAGTCAACAATCGCTATATCAACAGGTTGGCCTACTAAATCATGCGTCTGGGATCGGTCAGACTTAAAAGATACCGAATCCTCCTCCGGGAGTCCGAGTCCTTGAATGTATGGAATAATTCCAAGGACGTTTCTCCTCGTTGCCCTTTGAGTAAATTCTATCGCCGGGCCAAGCAGTTCCTCTCGTCCTCTGAAACGATTTATCATAAAACCTGTGACCAGTCTTTTTTCCCAGTTTGCCAGTAACTCAAGGGTACCTACAAACGACGCGAAAACCCCGCCCCGATCAATGTCGCCTACTATAATCACTGGGGACTTTGCATACTGGGCCACTGTCATGTTCACAATATCATGGGACTTTAAATTGATTTCAGCGGGACTACCCGCTCCTTCTATTACGACAACATCGTATCCTTCAGCAAGAGAATCAAACGCCCGAACCGCATGTTCAAATGCCACCGGCTTGAATTCTATATATTGTTCGACGTTCATATTTGAGACTGGCTTTCCCATTACTATGACCTGACTGCCGGTGTCGCTGTTCGGCTTCAATAGAATGGGATTCATGCGCGCGTCAGGTTCAAGCCGGCAAGCCTGAGCCTGGAGGGCTTGCGCTCTCCCAATTTCCTCGTTACGAAGCGTGACAAAGGAATTCAGAGACATATTCTGTGATTTGAATGGCGCTACTGTGTATCCATCCTGGAGAAATATCCTGCAAAACGCTGCGGTAAGCACACTCTTTCCGGCGTTGGAACTAGTTCCCTGAAACATGATGGATCGGGCCTTTCTAATTCTCTCAGCCCTTTTCGTCCGTGTAAAAATTGAGTTTAGTGTCTCGAAAAGAATTTCATTCTCTTCTTCCGATCGTACTGCGACACGAAAATAGTCCGGCCCGAGTCCTCTAAAGTTTGCGCAAGGCCGAATGGCTACGCCTTTGGCCAACGTCTGCTCTGACAAGGTTTCGCAGTCCATGCCCGAACGCTTGATTTTTAGAAGTAAAAAATTGGTTTGGGATGGAAAGACCTTCAGACCATTTATGGAATTTAGAGCCGACTCCAGTTTGATTCGCTGCTCCCTAACATATTCACGGCTTCTTTGCACAAAAGCGATATCCTCCACCGCTTCTTTTCCAACCCTTTGAGCTAGAGCATTTACAGACCACGGCGCTTGGGCCTTTCGTATCTGTACCGCCCAGGCAGGCTTTGCTAAAGCTATTCCGAGTCTCAGTCCAGGTATTGAGAAGGTTTTTGTTAGCGACACTAGTACAATGATGTTAGGAAGATCTTCGCTGCAAAAGGATTTAATTGATTCCGTCAGATCAAGGAAAGCTTCATCGATTACAAATACCGTTTCAGGATTTGCCGATACCAGGTCCTTCGTAGCCTCTACATCGAGACTGACCCCGGTAGGATTGTTCGGGTGACCAAGAAATACTATTTCTCCGCCCTCTAGTTGAGATTTCAGCAAACTCAAATCTACGCGAAAACCATCCTCTTCTTTGATATCAATAAACTTGACCTCAAGATTCTCGCTCCTGGCCGCAGTCGCATAGTCAATATAGGATGGAGTGGGGATTATCGCCCTGCGCAGCCCTAATGCCCTGGGGATAAGAAACAGAAGTTCAGTAGAGCCATTTCCTATCAGAATATTATGTGGGCTGACATTGTATCTTCGGGCGCAGGCCAGTTTGAGATCGAAACACTCTGGATCAGGATAATGAAGCACGTCTCCAAACGAAACCTTTATGAGCGGCTCCATCCATTCAGGCGGCCCAAGCGGATTGATGTTCGCGGAAAAATCCAGGATCTGATCCGGAGGCAAACCACTTTTTTCGGAATATTCTCGCAGTGTCCCCCCATGCTTAAAACTCGACATTCTAGGAATTCTCCCAAAACCATTTTACCGGACACTCCCGAAAAGCGTTGGTTCCATTAACGGACACCGGGAGCGTCGTAACAAAACAAATCAAACCGTCGCTATTGGTGATCTTTACAGACAAACTATAAAAAATTTGGAATAGAATACTATTATTACTCGACTCAGAGACGATTTGGCAATAGTATTGCGCTCCTGAGGAGTTAGCTAGAATGGTGGGTTTTTCAACGAGGGTTGCGCAAAGCCCGCTCTAAATTGCAATCAAAGGCTGTTCAGCGATAGTGAATGCCCCGAAACGTCACCGCTGTTATCTCGTCCAAACTTGAAATTCGCTTTCGCAAACCATATTATTTATTAAAATCGGCGTTGAGGCGATTTACCCCCCAGGAGGTGTTACGATCGATAACCTTCATCCTCAGATCGATGAGATAGATAGGGCCCTTTTAAATCAGGTCCAGTCATATTTTCCTGTTGAATCGCATCCTTACCGGGTCTTGGGAGAGAGGATCGGAATAACGGAAGATGAAACAGTGGCCCGGATAAATAAACTTAGGGTGTTGGGCATCATCAGACGGATTGGCGCGTCGATTAATTCGCGGGGATTGGGATTCGTAAGCACCCTGGTAACGGCAAAAGTCCCGGAAGAAGTTCTGGAATCATTCGTAACCATGGTAAACGATTATCCCGGGGTTACACATAACTATCTCAGGAAACACGATTTCAATGTCTGGTTTACCCTTATCAGCCCCTCTGAAGAGGATAAGCAAAGAACCCTCAATGAGATGACTGAAAAATCGGGGATAGATTTATTCGAGTTTCCTGCGAAACAAATTTTCAAAATCCGTGTAGATTTCAAATTTTAGGCGGAGAAAATTCAATGCTGGCAGAAATTAGTGTCTTTCCTCTGGACAAGGGGGCTCGCGGACTCAGCCAATTCGTAGCTCAATCAATTAAAATAATTGAGGAAAGTGGCCTTGATTTTGAGATTCACGCCATGGGCACTCTCATAGAAGGTCCTTCCGACAAGGTTTTTGAAGTCATTCAAAAATGTCATGACAACATGGCCCTACAGTCAGATCGAGTTGTAACGCAAATCAAGATTGATGACAAAAAGGGCGCCTCAGGGACTATCAGGGGTAAAGTCAGGTCAGTTGAGGAGAAATTAGGCAAAGAATTTTAGGAAGGCACAGATC
>DYRE01000579.1 GCA_020718965.1 Desulfomonile tiedjei | reverse complement strand
TTTTGCCTCCCGAGTCATAACTGTCGACGGATAAAACAGTTATGGATCGTGTCGGATCGGGATTCCTGATAAAGAGCGTAGACACCAGGCCAAGGGAAAGTCCCCGCTCCCCGATCCTGGCCGCAGAATAGTCTGAAGCATAGATCGTCTGTCCCCTGGAACCACTCTCGCCGGCTAAACATGAATCCGGGGTAACCGCTGAAATCTGCAGAATTGACATTGATACAACAAGCAAGAAAAATTTAATTAAACGATTCCCGTTGATATTCATCGTCCGGTCTCCTTTCAACAAATTCTTTTGGTTGGATGATCGATTTTATCAACTTTACACTCTCTGGAATGCTGATTGACGGCAAAGTCGTTTTGAGACCCACTTCAAAATCCAGAGAGAAGATCCAGAGAGAAAAAACGGCGCTATGTTAGAAAAAGCCTTAAAGCATTGTCTCCAAAGACAGCATCCCGGCCCAGATCATCAAATCCGGCTTTAATTAAGAGTTCGCTTATTTTGGGGAGTTCTTCATCGTGAACGAACCAGGGCCAATCAGTGCCAAAAAGTATGTGATCCGGTCCGTGGATTTGCAGCAATTCAATGAATTGTTCCGCTGCAAGAGTGTGGGCAGCGTTTGAAGTATCAAGATAAAGGTTGGAGGCTGGGGTCAATTCTCGGCAAACTTCATCAAAAGGCGCCAGTAATCCGCCCATGTGAGCCGCAACAAAATTGATTCCTGCGTATCTGGCGACTAATTTTGCCATTTTGTAAGGTCTCATGACATGGTCAGGATGAGCATCATAGTATATGTCGGCCTTGCAGAAGGTGTCAAAAATTACTACTGGAATTGTGTCGTATCCTCGCCCGATTCTTTCTACATCCGTCAACAAATCTAACATTTCACTCGATAAAGGGTCGAATCGTTGAGAAAAACTCGAGAACTTGAACCCACATATAGCAGAATCAAATATACGACTAATTTCGTCTGAGCAACCTGACATCAGCGGATGCAACGTGGCGAAAGTCTTCAGTCGACTGGATGCGGAGGCCAATTGAGTAAACCTTTCGTTTTCCTCCTTTACCCGATTGGAAGAAGCCGTCGGTAAAATTA
>DYRE01000578.1 GCA_020718965.1 Desulfomonile tiedjei | reverse complement strand
CACAAATAGTCTCCTGATCATAGACAGTTGGCAAACAGTTGGGCAGTGTATATTTGCTAGGCTTTCTGGGAATTCCCATTCAGGACAGACATCAGGCTTTGTTTGATTTCCTGTCTGGTTGAAGTGGCGCCGCCCCCATTTACCAAGCTTTCCCACAAATGTTCGGGAATCCGTGAAGTGTCATAGTCAATGTCCAGCGTGCGCCATAAAATGCTAAAATCATATTTGACAATGCCGGGGAAATTGTCCAGCGCCTCTGTGAGATTTATGCCGTCTATTCCCTTCATGGCCAGGGAATATGCCGCGAGTGACACCTTAAGCCTGATATTACCTTTGTCGTGGCTTATTATTTCCGTGTGAGAAGTCAAATCAATGATGAAATCGGCCAACATTTCACAATTATTATTATCGTTACAGTTCATATATTTTTCACTCCCGATAGAAATGTGAATTCCCACTAATGACTAAATCACTGAAGATGAGTCCTGGGGAAAAGGCGAGATCAAACTCAAAGAACTCGCCGCAATACCTCCAAAATGAATCAAGTGAATTACCCCCGCCGCTACAGGATTAAGAATTCCCAGAACCACCAACCCGGCGGCGACCAGGTCGGATGCGACAGCCAAAGTATAATTCCGGTCTATGATTCTAAAAGTTTCCTTTCCGAGTTTGCGCAGTTCCAACAGTTTAGCCGGATCTGAATCAGCAATTGTTATGTCAGAAACCAAAATGGCCGCTTCGGCCCCGTCCTTTCCCATGGCCACACCAACAAAGGCTTTTGACAGGGCGGGGGTATCGTTGACTCCATCTCCAACCATTATCACCCTTTTACCGCTATCCTCAAGTTTGCGCACATAATCAGCCTTGTCTTCAGGTAACGCGTTAGCGAGCCACTTGTCGATTCCGGTTATCGTAGCCATCTGGGCCACGGATTCCTCAGAATCACCGCTGATTATGTGAAAGTCCTCAATCCCGAGAAGTCTCAGGCCGTCAATAGTTTCCCTGACACTTTTCCTTGGTTTGAATGTAAGCCCTATGATTCCAAGCGCCTTGTTATTCCGGGATATATATACGACGCTGAGGCCTCGCTGGCGAAGTAAGGCG